>JADZCJ010000014.1 GCA_020851635.1 Anaerolineae bacterium | reverse complement strand
GGTCGTACAAGATAATTGGCTGCGCGAATTTCGTTCGCGTCGCCTCCCGCTGGTCTATTGGACGCAAGCCGAATGGCAAGCGTTAAAAACAAGACCTGCCGCCAAGCCGACAACCACGGGGCGTGTCCTCGAGTGCGACGAAAAATGCCAGGTGCGCCTCGAACTGGACCTGTCCAAAAAAGGCGCGATCCCTACCGAAACACCGATTGTGCGCGTTGTCAACAAGCAGCCCAAAATTGATTCGACTAAAATCGCCGCGCCCACTGCGCCAAGTGCAGTCCCCATCACGCCACCGGCGGAAGCGCAGGTGTTGGCAATCGGCGACTCGGTCATGTTGGGCGCATCTAACTATTTGCGGCGCAACGTTTCGGCGGTTGACGTTGATGCCAAATTGGGGCGGCAGGTGTCATCTGCCCTTCAAATCCTGCAAGCGCGGTCGGATGCAAATCTGCTCACGCCGGTCGTGATCGTCCATCTTGGCAACAATGGCACATTCAGCGCAAGACAGTTTGATGAAATGATGACAATCCTCAAAGACGTGCCGCGCGTCATCTTTTTGACAAACAAAGTGCCGCGCAAGTGGCAAGGACCAAACAACACGGCGCTCATACAAGGCGTGCAGCGTTACCCCAATACGGTGCTGGTGGACTGGAATACGATCAGCATGTCGCACCCCGAGTGGTTCTGGGCAGACGGCATCCACCTCAGACCCGAGGGCGCACAAGTCTATACCGCCCTCATTGCGGATGTAGTTGGGCAGGCCATCGAATGAAAAAACTCGCAAATCCTTTGGATTTGCGAGTTTTTTGTCATCGGAGGAGATTGGCTACTGAATCGTTCCCAATTCCCGGTGAATTTCATCCAGCATCATCAGCGCGGTAAGGTCTTCGAGCGCATCCCCCGCCCGCATCGCCGCCGGTGACGAGAAATTGCGGGTGCCTCCACCCAGCATATGCAACCCATCCGGTTCAAGCCCCCGCCCCGGAATCGTCCCTGCGATCAAATCATAGTCCCACAGCGGAATGCTGTATGCGGACGCGGTTTTGCGAATCAGGTTGTTGATCAGGTTCGACTCGCCTTCGTAGCGGTCGGGCTTGGTGCCCAGCACCGGAATGATGCCGCGTTCCAGACAGTATTTTACAATCTGTCCGAGATAACGCTCAAAATCACCCGGAGAAGCGGTATCATTTGCCCCTAGACGAATGATCGCGATACTCGGATTTTGCAAACGGATCTCGCACTCTAGAGGTCCTTCATCACGTCCGCACAACTCGGGGATTGACCATGCCGGGTCAAACTGCGACCAGGTGTGCATCCCTTTTTTTACCGCCACGCTATCGCGCCCGAACGAACCGGCGTGATATTCGATTGTTTGCTGCAAATAGGCGAATCGGCCGAGCGAATAGGTCCGGTGGTCAAAGGTCTCGAGAAAGGGGGGCCAAACCATCGTGCTGTCCCCAACCTTGGAGATTGTGCGCGGGTTTCTGCCTAACGATTGACCGCGGGCGTAAATATCTCGCAAGTGGGTGCGCGCCGAATCAGAAATCAAGACCAACTTGCCGATGGGGACACCATTCAGCGCGACAACGGTTTGGTGTGGCTCCCCCGGAAGCGGAGCAGGCGCGTCCGGTGTCGGCGGCACCTCGATGTCGGGAGTTGGGATAGGAGTGGTGGTGCGAGGGATACGAGTTCTGCGTTTATTTTCGGCGACCCGGGTAGGCGCGATGTGTTCTTCCAGATTTGTGCGGATGCCCGCAAGATCATAGACGAGGGGAATAACCACACAAAGCGCCAAAAGCGCGACAGCAATCGCGACCAGAGTGCGTTTCAAGTTGTAACTTGCAGACGGGTTCATGCAAAATTGCGTGGCAGACTCTGTCAAACACGCCGTACCAAGCAGCAATCTTACTTGATAACTCGAGACGTCCCCGCACCTGCACGGGTTGTTCGACAGACTGCCCGCGCATTATAGCACACGCAGTCTGCGCGGCGAGATGGTCCGGGTCTCGCCGCCGACCCAAATTAGACCCACAACCCCCCGTGGACATTGATCACAGACCCTGTCATATAACTCGCCTGTTCCGACAAGAGAAACGCGACGACATTTGAAATGTCCTGCACCTGACCCAATGCGCCAAGCGGAATGATGCTCGGTAGTTCGGACTTGTCCGTGTCACTGGTGGCATAGGTCTCGATAAACCCAGGATTCACAATGTTGCAGCGAATCCCATGCCGCGCTTCGCTGCGCGCCACAGATTTGGTCAGAACGACCAGTCCCGTCTTGGCGACATTGTATGCCACCGTCGTCGGCGCGCCGCGGGCATTCTCGGCATTGAGCGAACCGAGATTTACAATGTGCCCGCTTTTTTGTGCGCGCATGATCGGCAGCGCCGCCTTGATGCAGTAAAAAGCGCCTGACAGATTACCCTCGATGATTTCCTGCCATTCCTCGATGGTGGTGTCAAAAACGGGTTTCACCAAAAAGGGACCTGCGTTGTTGACCAGCACATCAAGCCGCCCAAACTGCAGATGTGTCTGGTCAATCAGCGCCCGCGCGCCATCGGGGGTCGCCACATCGGCTTGGATCACCACCGACTCGGGAGACGCGCTTTGCACCCCATTCAACGTCTCGTGGGCGGACGCTGCATCGCGACGGTAATTTATGACGACGCGGTAGCCATCGCGCGCCAACCGTTCCGCAATCGCCCTGCCAATTCCTTTGCCGCTGCCTGTGACAATTGCCACTCGGTCATCACTCATGTAATTCTCCTCTGATAGTCGAAACGGCGGTCATTCTAGCAAAAGCGCGGAATTTATCAAGACCCCTATACACGACAAACAAGCCCGTCCTGACGACGGGCTTGTTGACTCTGATGGCACAACAACATGAGATTGTCGAGTCGGTTGTTTCGCTAGAAATTCACAATGTCAAAATCTTTGGCGACCCGCACCTTGCCTTGAAAGGTCTCTTGCGCTGCCCGACACCACCGTAGAGGTCTTACATTTGGCGGCACATGGATCAGAACGAGTTCGCCGACGTTCGCAGCCGCGGCTTGCGCGCCGGCTTCCTGAGCGCTCGAATGTCCTGCGCTGGACTCGTCCAACAGCGTTGCCTCGTGCAGAAACACATTCGCGTCGCGCGCCAGCTCGACCACGCTCTTGTCCGGCGATGTGTCTGCCGAGTATGCAAAGCGCTTGCCCGTCGCGCGTTCGGTGATGCAAAGAGCCATCGTGGGCACATAGTGCCTGGTCGGGGCGGCGGAAACATCAAATTCACCAATCGGCGGCAGTGCGGTGATGCTGTTCGGGATCACCGTGTGATACTTGATGGGAGTGAAATTGGGCAGCGTCTTGAATTCCATCGCCTGCAAAAGCTTGCGCACCGAGCGAATCGTCCCCGCAAGCCCATAGATGAGAATCGACGCCTTTCGTCCCGCCATCCAGGCGTTCAGCAGCAAGAGCGGCAGCCCGTAGATATGATCGGGGTGGTTGTGCGTGAGTATGATGTGGTCAATTTCGTCGGGCATGACACCGACCTGCGCCAGCCGTTGGGTCGGGCTGCCTCCGCAGTCTATCAACAAATTAGTGGTCTCACCGCGCACCAACATGAATGTATTTTCGCGGTCAGGACCACTCCATGCCGCTCCCGTGCCAAGCAATATAACTTGAGCCATAGTTGCGACTCCCTACCGAGCAAAAAAATAAGAGACGATTTGCGGCGTGACATACACCTCGACCACCGCCCCGATCAGGAGTAATGGTAACACAATCACGACAAATATTTTAATCCAATCACCCAGCGCGCCAATCAATCCGGAGTTCTCTCCGCGGCGCGGACCCGAGATTATGGTTGCGCCCGCGCGCAATCCAAACGCGGTGGCGAGCACGGCAGCAGGCAGTTCAAACAACCCATGCGGCAGGATGAATGCCGCCAAAAAGAGCGCGGGATTTGTGCCCGTATGCGCCAGCGCGGCAGTCAGAAAACCAACCAGCCCGACGGGCACCATCAGCATGATCAGCGACAACACGCCAAACGATGCCACCGCCAGGACCGCGGAAATGAGCAGAGTGCGCGCATTGTGGATAAAGATCGCCGGCGTGTTGAGCTGCGGCATGAACGTCATGTTTGCTCCCGCCGCCGTTGTGGCAAAGTCCTTTTGCACTTGAAGCGGCTGCATCAGTTCCGGCGGCAGGGGAAACTGCGCCGCATACAGCCAGCCTACCACAAAAGTCACCCCAAGCGCAATCAGCGTCACGACAACCGGCAAGGGATTCGCCTTTAGAATTTGCGGCACATTTTCGGCAATCAACCAGCGCGGCGAAAACTTGTTGCTGACGCGAAATTGGGCTGTCAACCGCCCGAGCAGTTTTTTCGGGTTTATATCATCCACTTCGCGGGACAGGATCTCTTCGCGGTTAAAGGTCTGGATGCCCATCCGCACCAGAATCAGGTCAATGATAACCAGCGCAGCAATGATATACCACAACACATTGTAATTACCCCAAAACAGCAACACGCTCTCTGCCTGCAAGAGGAACGCCATCGGAATAATGATAAAAGACGCCAGTAGGTTCGCCGCGCGCACGCTGGTTGTGTGGGTTGAAACGACGACCGCGCCTGTCACCATCACAAACGCTTCCATCGTTGTCAAGAGCAAAATCTGGGTCAGGACGAGTGGGTCAGACGTATAGCCAATAGAAACATACAGCCACGTCAGGTATGCGAGAATGCCGATATAAGCGGCGCCCAACGGCAGCGCGGTGGCTGCAATCAACTTGCCGAGATACAGCGACGCGTCCGAAAGGGGCGACCCGAGCAATGGTTCCAGACTGTTTCGTTCTCTTTCGCCCACAAAGGTTTCGAGCGCTATCACCAGCGAAAATGTAATCGGAAAGAAACCGACAATCATCAGCCCGAAAGGGATCAGGCGGATGGGAATGATCGTCGCGCTGTATTCGGTCACAAAGTCAATCGCCACCCGTGTCGTGAAATTCATGATCCACGGAAAGATGAGCGTAAGAATCAAGATGGGCGCAAGAATCCGCCAATCCCGCAGCGAGTCGCGCACCTCGCGCCGCGTAATGATCAAGGCATCGGCAAGCGTCTCGCCTATTGCATACAATGACAGAGCCGACCGGCTTGCAACCGCCGGGCTTGTCAGCATATAATCGCTCATGTCTCTTGCACCAACTTGAGATACACTTGTTCGAGACTCTGGTGAGTCTCTGCCACTGTCACGATCTTGGCGCCCGCCTCGCTCAGTTTAGCAAGAAAATAGGGATTGGTTGCGCGCGGATCATCGGTCCGATAGCGCAGGTGCATCTCGGAATAATCCAACACCCTGATTTTATCGGCTAGTCCATTTTGGATCAAGCCGGACCACGATTGCCCCAACGCGCGCGCGAGTTGGATCTCTATGATCGGCGCGCCAAGAAATTGGGTCTTGAGCTCCTGGGGCGTGCCGAGGGCAATCAGCTTGCCGCGCCGAATCATTGCCAATCGGTCCGCCAGGGACTCGGCCTCAAACAAATTGTGCGTGCACAAAAAGACTGTATGCCCCTGCCCACGCAGTTGCGCCACCGCATCGCGCACTTGCTTGGCAGAGTGAGGGTCCATCGCCGAGGTCGGCTCGTCCAGAAACAACGCTCGCGGCGAATTGAGCATCGAGCGTATCAACGCGACCTTTTGGCGCATTCCTTTTGAAAACTCGGACAGGCGGCGATGAGCGGCATCGGCGAGACCGAACTGGAGGAGGAGCTCTTGGATCCGGTCACGACGAGTCGCGCGAGCCATTCCATACAATTCACCGTAAAAGTCCAAATAGTCCCGCGCATGCATTCTGAGATAGAGACCGGGAAACTCGGTCAAATGTCCCACCAACATCCGCACCTGTCGCGCCTCGCGCACCACATCATGCCCCGCCACCGTGGCGGCGCCTCGCGTAGGGCGCAAGATAGAGGTCAACATGCGCACGGTCGTCGTCTTGCCTGCCCCATTCGGACCTAGAAAAGCAAGCACCTCGCCTTGTCGCACTTGAAGGTCAAGTCCGGAAACCGCAGTATGTTTTTCAAAGTCCTTGGTCAGACCCTCGGCGCGGATGAGCGTTTCCATAGTGTGCGGACGCTGTTTTTTATGACTGTCCGGCGCAAATTATAATCTTTTCGCGCGCGCGCGGCAATGGGAATCATAGATGTGCGCGAATTGTCAAGGTCTTGCAAAGTTGACATGCTTTTTTAATCCCCTTATACTCGCCGCTTGTTCGCATGTACAGCAGAATTTTTGCGACCTGCAAGCTCGCGTTTCCGCTGTTTGTCATTCGAAAGGGAGGAAATCATGTATCGCATCCTTGCGTTGCTGCTCACTTTGAGCGTTATATTGATCGGCTGCTCTGCGGAACCAACGCCGACTTTGGAACCGACCGCGCAACCCACGGAAATCCCCACCCAGGCGCCCACTGACACGCCGGAACCGACAGCAACTCAAGTCCCCACTGTTGCCTCAACCGATACACCATCGCCAACATCAACCCCCACGCCCGTCACAGGCGTTGTCAAGTCCACTTTGAATGTGCGCCAGGAACCTACCACGCGCGCGACCCTTTTGGGTGTTTTGACCAAAGATGATGTTGTCACTCTGGTCGGTCGCACCGAAGACTCTTCCTGGCTTCAGATCAACTATCCGCTGGGCGAATCTACAACTGCGTGGGTCATTGCCGAACGGATTGATACGACCGCCAATTTGGCAGCGTTGCCTGTTATCAGCGCCACCGCGGCGACGACCGCGACTGCGGTCACGACGAGTGTGGCTGCCATAACTTCAACTGCCGGAACTCGCGCCACACCCACCCCGGATACGGGAACCGTGACTGCGACGTCCGCCGCCACCGCAACGGTTCAAGCCACAGTTGAGACGACAACCACCGTCACCGTTGAAGCCACCGTTGTCCCTCCGACCGGCGGCACACCGCCCGGCAGCATCCTTTTCGATTCATACGAGAACGGCATTTTTAATGTCTATCGCGTTCGCGCCGATGGAACAGGTCTCCAACAGGTGATTCCAAACGCGAGCGACCCTGCGCTTTCCCCCGACGGCAGTCGCATCGCATATCGCATGCGCCGTGATATAGGCGGTCTCGGAATTGCGCTGGCGACTGCGGGCGGCGATTTTTTGAGCACTGTTACAGAAGAATCTGCGGCGGGCTACCCCTCCTGGTCGCCCGATGGCAATAATCTTGCCTACAACGTCGTTTCGAGCAACGCGCGCATTCCCGCACAAATTCTCCGGATCGCAGTCGGACCTGACAATTCTCCCGTCACAGTCGGCGACGGATGGCGCCCCGCCTGGCAGCCAAGCCCCGGAACCAACATCTTGTTTGACGGGTGCAAGGGTGCGACGGATTGCGGCTCGCTCCTGAATCTGAATGCCTTTGAAGGCGACCCGACGAACCCGACCCTGATCACTTTTGGTCAAGGGGGCGCGTGGTCCCCCAACGGCTCTCAAATAGCATTTCAGGCGCCGGATGATAAAGGGCTTTCGCAAATCTGGATCGCAAACGCCGACGGTTCGGGACGCACTCTGGTGACAACGGATGTTGTCACCCATGGCATGCCGATCTGGTCGAGTGATGGCCAATGGCTCTTTTATCGCAGTGACCAGGGTGGCGTTGGTTGGGCGATCTTTGCAATTCGCACAAATGGCACGGACGCGCGCAAGATTATAGACTCGAATGTTCACCCCGATCAATGGGTGTATGCAAAATTGGCTATTGCGCCATAAGAGTTTCTGCTGATTCCCGGCGCGAGCGGCCCAGGGAGAGAGCCGCTCGCGTCACCGTTCGTCCCTTACGATGTCCCCTACAGACAAATCAAGACCCGTCTTTTTGGCGCAACCGAGTGAAAAGATGGGTCTTGTTTTGTTTATGCTCTTGTTCATTCTAATCGCGGTCGCGTGTGGTCCCGATGCGACAGAGACCCCGGCGCCAACGCCCTCGAGGACTCGCCGCGCAACGCGCACTCCCTTTCCCACGCTCACGCCACGCGCCACACGCACCGCTACACCACCCGCGCCGATCATGGCGGTCGTTACCGACACACTCCGTGTTCGTGAGCAGCCATCAACTGAGGCGCGCATTCTCGGGCGACTGCAGCCAAATACAGTGGTGCAGCTCTTGTCGCGCACGGATGACAGCCAGTGGTTCACAATAGAGTATCCCCCCAAGTCAGGCAGCGTCGGCTGGATTTTTGGAGAGGTCGTCGTGCCAAATGGGGATGTGGCGACTCTGTCGGTCGGACCAGGCACGCCCAAACCACCCGAAGGCGCGGTTTATGCCCTTGTGACAGGCGAGGGAGGCATGCTGCGGATGCGCGCGGGTCCCGGAACAAATTACGAGATCGTCTCGCGCATACCGGATAGAACCCGCATTCTCTTGCTATCGAAACTTGCGGACGGGTCATGGTATCAGGCAAATTATCCATCCGGCTCGGGAACCGTCGGGTGGGTGAGCGGCGAATTTTTGACTCTTGAAGGTTCTGCCAACGCAATGCAAATCGCACAAGCGCCGCCCACACCCACAGCGGGACCGACAGCCGTGCCGCGCCCAACCCGACCGCCCAATGTCGCGACCGGGGGCAGCATCCTGTTGGTTTCGAACCGCGACGGCGCGTACAATATTTACGCCGCCGGTGAAAATGGAGTGATTCGGCGCGCCCTGTCCTCGGGGGGGAATGCCTTTGGCGGGCGCTATTCACCAAACGGGGAGAGGATCCTGTTTTATCGAGCTGTTTCCACGTCGCCCAACATTGTGAATCATGTTTTTGTGATGGATTTTGGCGGGGGCAATCCGGTTGACCTGTCTGCCCGCGCAGGGGGTGGCTTTTCTGACAGCGACCCCGATTGGTCGCCGGATGGCTCGCAGGTCGTCCTGGTGCGGACCCGGCGCGTTGGCGCCCCCGAACTCTGGACCATGAACACAAACGGCACAGGCGCCCGCCTCCTCCTGCGCCTCTCACCGGCAATGGGTGTCACGGGCGATTACTCTCCTGCGCCGCACTGGTCACCCGATGGGGGACGCATCGCCTTTGCGGCGGTGCCGCGTTCGCCGGTCCCGGGCGCTGCTCTGTATCCGAGCATTTTTGTTGTAAATGCAAGCGGAGGGGATGAGCGCCAGCTGACGGACAACGACCTGATCAACACCAACCCCGTCTGGTCGCCGGATGGCACCCAGATTGCCTGGAGCGCCAAGGACTTTCTCTCGCGTCAAAATTGGCGCGGCTGGATCATGAACGCAAGCGGGTCAGACCAGCGCCCGTTTCTTGCGCCGCCGGACGGTGACGCCAATAATGGGATTCAACCCGTCGCGTGGCGCGACAACCGCCTTTTGGCTGCCGGATGGACGGGAAATTGGAATGTGTTTTTGGCGAACGCGGACGGGACTGATCTGACGCAAGTGACGCACGACGCAGCGGATAGCGTGCCGACGGACTGGCTACCCTAATCTGACTTGGACAACCTGCCAGAGTAATTTACGCAATTTTGCGTATCGCGACCCCATTGCCTTATCCGTGCGTTTGTTAGATAATTCGCTTGCATCTCTTTCGATAGGGACTTTTTGTGAACAAACTGCTGACCCTGGTACTGTTGTTCCTGCCCACTCTATTTGTCTCGCTGGTTCCGGGAGATACATACGCTGCGCCTTCATTCCCGCGAGATTCTCGGACCGCCCTGCCCCTCCAGGTTGGCGGCACGACGGTGGTTATTCAAAATCCGGTAAACGGCATGTCCTTTCAGACCGGACAAACGATCGGCATTGCGTCCACTTCGAACGCAGCAGGCGGTGTCGCGTTTGTCCAATTGTTTGTGGATAACGTCGCCATCACCACCAGTTCTCCGGACGGCGGCGTACCCATCTCGCCCTATTTTGTCGTTCAATACTGGACAACTACCCCGGGCAATCACACCATCACCGTCAAAGCAACCAGTTCACAAGGGGTCGCGGGTCAGTCCTCGATCTTTGTTACGGTGGGTGGCGGACCGCCGACGGTCAGTCCCACCCGCACACCCAACCCGTGTGTGGTCGCGGCGCGATTCATCGGCGACGTTACGATCCCTCCCGGTTCCGTCATTCAGCCCGGCACAACGTTTCAAAAAACGTGGCAGGTGCAAAATACCGGCTCGTGTATCTGGATCAACACATATACGATTCAGAACATTCGCGGCGGCACGCTCGGCGCGACTTCGCCTTCGCCCATTCCCTTCACCCAGCCAAACCAGACGGTGAATATTACGCTGAATATGGTCGCGCCGCAGCAACCCGGCACCTACACGAGTGTGTGGCAATTGCGCGCGCCCAACGGCGTCCTATTTGGTCCTCAGCTGACGGCGCAGATTCAAGTGCCGCAAACGGGCTGCAACGGCGTGCCGCAGGTTACCAGTTTTTATGCCAGCCCTTCGACCATTCGCCAGGGACAATCCACCACACTGATTTGGGGACCGGTATACAATTCTGACCAGGTCAAACTCCAGACGCCTGCCGGAAGTAGTCCTGTCCAGGCGCCCGGTCAGAACGTGTTGTCACCGTTGGTCACAACTTCATATATCCTGACGGCATTTTGTCAGGGTCAGCGCGTGGACACGGTCGCGACGGTGAATGTCAGTAATCCGCCGCCGCCCACTCCAACGCCGCCGCCACAACAGCAAAACTCTATCTTTTTGTCACCCGCACAGTTTGCGGGCGTAGGCGCGGTCAACGTACCCGTCCAATACTTTTACAACAACCAGAGCGCGCCGGGTCAAATCCAACTGACTGCCTTTAACAATTTCGGTCAGGTCGTCGGCAACGCGGCGGTGGGAGCCATTCCTTATTCACCGCAGTTCACAACCGTCACCGTCAGCGTGCCGAGCGGTTATCAAAACGCCGTCCAAATTCAGGGATGTCTGGTTGACCGTACGGGGAATCCGCTGATCTGTTCGGTCGGTCTTGGGATTCGCTAACGTGCAACCAAGCCCGTCATGTTTTCAAATCTGAAAGCATGACGGGCTTGATGTTCCTGCTATCCGCGGATAAACAACACCGCCGAAACAATCAGTCCAATGACGATCACGACCCACCGCAGCACATCTTGATTGATGCGTTTGGAGATTCGCGCGGCAGCATATCCTCCGATGATGGCGCCAATGCCCATCCAGATTGCCAAACGCCAGATGATCAGGTCTTGCGAAATAAAATATGCCAGCGCAACGCCATTAACAATCACTGCCGACGCCGTTTTTAGCCCGTTGATTTCATGAATATCGCGCACACCCATGATGCTGAATGCCGCCATCATCATGATGCTCTGTCCTGCGCCAAAAAACCCGCCATACGTTGCGATCACCAACTGCAGTATAAAGCCGACTGCTCCACCCGCGCCGGTGATCTGATCCTCATTTCGAGCGCCGCGCCGCGTAAATTTTGTAAAAAAATCGCGGGCAGCGAATAATAGAGTAGCAAAGAGAATCAGAAATGGCGTCAACTGGCGAAATAATGCCTCGGGCGTTTGCGCGAGCAAAAAAGCTCCGAGGAGACCGCCGATAAAACTCGGAACAGCCAGAAAGAGCACCAGTTTTTTTGCGCGCTTGGCTTCCTCCCAAAAACCAATCAAGCCCGCAACCGACCCGGGCCACAAGGCGGCATTGTTTGTCGTGTTTGCCAGTTTGGCGGGCACACCAAATCCAACCAACGCGGGAAACGAAATCAAGCTCCCCCCCCCTGCTATTGCATTTACAGCTCCTGCCGCCACCGCTGCCAGAAAAAGTACCGCATACCCAAATAGATCAAAAGTCTCTGCCATCACCGGTCATGGGATTCGATTCATCGTTTTGAATCATCCCGCGTCTCCTGTCATAGGTTTATTAAAATATCGCCCACGTCCTCTGCCCCGACCGACAGCCGCACCAATCCAGCCGTCACCCCTTGCGTCAACCGGTCCGCGCGCGAAACCACCGCAGACGTCGTGATCGCCAAAGGTGAAATCAATCAAAACGCAAGAGTCCATTTTACTCCGCGCTTGAATGTCAAGAGATATCATCTTAGCACAGTTGGCGCATCGCGTTATAATAGGTTGAAGAATTGCCGAGAGGAGGCACACATGCCGGCACGGGCTCGCAAGTATACACTCGACACGCTCACGTCCTATCGCGTTGTGGCGGACGCGCAGATTCATCCTGATGGTTCGACGATTGCATTTGTCGTCGGCGATCTCACCCACCCGCGGCGCAAGAATGCGCGCGCCAATATTTATATCGCAGCGCCGGGCAGCGACGCCCCCTACCCTTTTACCAGCGCGGATGCCTCTGAAATGCATCCGCGCTGGTCGCCCGACGGCAGCACCCTCGCTTTTGTTTCGGACCGCGCAGGCGTAGACAATTTCCAGATCTATCTGATGCCGCGCCAGGGCGGCGAAGCGCACGCGCTCACCTCCGGCGCAGCAATCCAGTCGCCAAATCGTGATGTTTCAATGTTCAAGTGGTCGCCGGATGGCTCAAGAATCGCGTTTCTCCAAAAGGATTCATTAACTCCTCAAGAAATGCTGCGGCGAGCGGAGGGCTCGGACGAAATTGTCTTTGAACACAATCACAAATTCACGCGGCTCGTCATCGCGGATTTGGCGACGCGCAAGACGCAGGTCGTTACGCGCGGCGCGGCGCAGGTCTGGGAATTTGACTGGTCGCCGGACGGCAAAGAATTTGTCCTGATTTGTTCGGCGCTGCCGTACGAATGGAGCTGGTATGATTCATGGCTCGCGCGCGTGCCGGCCACAGGGGGAACGCCACGCAAACTTTTTGCGCGCCCCAACCGCCAACTGGGACACCCGCGCTGGTCACCCGACGGACATCATATCTCGTTTGTTTCGTCGTTGTGGAGCGATCGCGGCATCATCGGCGGAGATTTGTATCTGATTGACAGCAACGGCAAGAGTCCTCGCGTACTTGCCGATGGCTACGCCGGCACCCTGAGCGGCATCGAATGGACAGACGCGCAAACCATTCTTGCGGCGGGGTATTTGCGCGGCCAAGCCACGCTCACCCAGTTCGATATCCATGGCGCACATCAATCAGTATGGACGGGCATCGGCGCCTTGCAGGAAAGCTACACACCCAAATTCAGTCGTTCGGCGGATGGGACCATCGCCGTCGTCCGCTCGGACCCGAGCTCGCCGCGCGAGGTGTGGATGCTTTATCCAACCGACCCGGATGCGCTTGTGTGGCGCCAAGTCACAAATCTCAATGCCGAATTCCTGAATATTGTGACCGGCGATCAAGACGTATTCGAGTGGGAGAGCCACGACGGGCTGAAACTGCAAGGGGTCCTGGTCAAGCCCGTCGGCGCAAAAAAAGGCAAGCGTCTGCCGCTCATCGTTCAGCCGCACGGAGGTCCCACGGGCATTAGCGCAAACGAATACCTCTCGCCGCTTCGCTGGGCATATCATCTGAGCAATCGCGGCTATGCCGTTTTCATGCCCAACTTTCGCGGCAGCACAGGTTGGGGCATCGAGTTTGCCGAGGCAAATTTGGGCGATATGGGCGGACAGGACTGGCTTGACATCATGGCGGGCGTGGATGCCCTCATCAACAAGGGGATTGCGGACCCAAAGCGCATGGGCATTGGCGGCTGGAGCTATGGCGGTTTCATGACCGTATGGGCGATCACACAGACCCACCGATTCAAAGCAGCTGTTGCGGGGGCTGCCATCGGCAATTGGCTGAGCTTTCACGGCTCGAGCAATTTGAGCGGCTGGGACAAGCTGCACTATAACAATGCCAACCCATACGAGCGCGGCGGCGTCTTTGACAAATTCACCCCAATCAACTATATCGGCAACGCCAGGACTCCCACACTGGTCCTCCAGGGTGATCAAGATCGTGACGTGCCGCCGAGCCAGGCATACGAGATTTTTCGGGCGCTCCGGGACCACGGCGTCGAATGTGAGCTTGTCATCTATCCGCGCGAACCCCATAGCGTCACTGAAACAGCTCACGCAAGGGATTTGATCACACGGGTCTGCGAGTGGTTTGACCGGCACCTCAAGCCATGATTTTGACTCGAACACGGCACACAGGACATTAGTTTTGTCAGAACATCCGGGCGCGGAAAAGAATGGATAGTGATGTAACCAATCCATGAATACTGCATCTAATACTTGAGCATACAGCACAGAAAAAAGGATGGAGATTATGGATTTGCTAATTGATTTCCCAGGCGAAGCGCGCGTAGATGCGCATTTTGGGAATTTTACGGTAAAAACAGACCAACCGCCCTCCGGTGGTGGCGAGTCATCTGCGCCCACGCCCTTTGAGTATTTTTTGGCATCACTCGGCACGTGTGCGGGCTTTTATATCGTCGGGTTTTGTCGTTCGCGCGGGATTGCAACGGATAACATACGACTGATTCAGCGTCATGAGGTGGACCCGACCACCCACCTGGTTACTCGAGTCACTTTTGAAATCGAA
This sequence comes from Anaerolineae bacterium, assembly GCA_020851635.1. Taxonomy (GTDB): domain Bacteria; phylum Chloroflexota; class Anaerolineae; order UBA4142; family SHND01; genus SHND01. The sequence continues at coordinate 2,774 of JADZCJ010000014.1, read as the reverse complement.
CTGCCGCCCGATTTCCCCGAACGCTACAAGCCCGCAGTCATTCGCGCGGTAGAGCAGTGCAAGGTAAAAAAGCACCTGGAGCATCCGCCGGAATTTTTGGTGAGGACCACCATGCCCGAGCCCGTCTCGGCATAGATTGCGGCTGTTTTTGAACGAGACACAGTGTATTGCGCCACGACGTCAAGATTGAAAGCAGAGATGAAACCATGATAGACACTAGACAAGAAATCGGAATCCATGTGTCAATGCCGGTATCGTACGAGCAAGCGATTGAACGAGCAATCGCTGCACTGAAACAAGAAGGGTTCGGCGTTCTGACCGAGATAGACGTGCAAACCACACTCAAGCAGAAACTGGGTGTTGATTTTATGCGGTATGTAATTCTCGGCGCCTGCAATCCATCGCTTGCGCACCGCGCGCTCAGCGCCGATTTGGATGTTGGCTTGCTCTTGCCATGTAATGTCGTCATTTACGAGATCGGCGCAAACGAATCAATGGTCGCGCTGGTAGATCCATTGTCCATGCTGGGGGTGCTTGCTTCGCCTGCCCTCGAACCGGTTGCGGGGCAAGCGCGAGAGCGACTCGAACGTGTGGCACAGGTATTGCGAGGTTAATCCATGCCGTTATACGAATTTGAATGTCAGGACTGCAAGGAAAATTTTGACAAGTTGGTGCGGCTCGTGGGGGCACAGGATGTGGTTTGTCCAAAATGCGGCAGCGCCAAGACGGAAAAAAAGTTGTCGGTTTTTGCCACGCTTGCCAAAGGGGCGCGCTCTGTCTCGGAGAGTCTTGGCTCCAATTGTGCGCCAGGTGGGACGTGAGGTATCCGTCGTCCGGGTTAGCCGTGTGCTAACATTCCCCAAACAAGACAAAACCTGCGGTCATGCCGCAGGTTTTGTCTTGTTTGATTGCTTGCGTCGCGCCGCAAATGCCTTTTGAATTTCTTGATACAACTCGGCGCGGTCCGCCGCCGGAATCACCTGTGCTTTGTTTTGACGCATCAGGGTAATTGTGCGCTGTGTCGTATCCAACATGATGTGACAGTGCGGACATTGCGCAATATGGTCGCGCGCCGCCGTGGCAAGCGGCTCATCCACCGCATTGTCAATATATTCGGACAGATAGGGCATCAGCTGCTCGCAAGACATGGTCATGGGTGGTGATTCGACGCGTTCCCCAAAATATCCGCTCAGCCGAGAGCGCAGCAACATGCGCGCCCGATGCAGGCGGACTTTGACGGCGGACTCGGTCAGGTCGAGGATCTCGGCAGTCTCTGCCGTCGAACGTTCCTCCACATCACGCAACTGAAAAACGGCGCGCAATCCGGCAGGCAGGGCATCAATCGTCGCTTGCAATTGCGCGGCAGTCTCGCCCTGCGCGACGACCGCTTCAGGCATCTCACGCCAAGGGACCGCCAGCGTCAACGTTTTCTCATCCAGGTCAGTGTCACCGTCCAGCGTCTCGACGGGTTTTCGGGCGCGCAGGCGCATCAGCGCGTTATTGTAGGTGATTCGAAACAGCCACGTGCCCAACGTCGAACGTCCGTCAAAATGTTCCAATCCCTTGAATGCATTGAGAAAAGTGTCTTGCACAACGTCTTCTGCCGCCTGTTCGTCTTGCAGCATGCGATTTGCGAGGCGGAACAATTCATCTGAATGCTGCTGCACGCACTCGCGGCAAGCGGACATATCGCCTGCCTTCAGGCGAGCGTAAATTTCCCCGTCACTCGTCAAGCGATCCATGCCAAAAGCAAGCTCCTGTTGAGCTATTGTCGCACCTGCGCCCGTGCGCACGCGCACAAGTATAGCACACGCCATCCCCGCCCGGCACACTGCGGCGAGCGTCTCCTATTCGAAACCAATATTCTGACGCACCCCCCGCCGACCTGTCCATCAGCCGCGTTGGATTGACACTCAAATTCAAGTATGATAGTTTTCGTTGGGGAAAAGGGCTTGGTCCGAAACGAGTTTGCCTCTTTTTACCGTCATACTTGCTATGGAAACCAATTTCAACACTATTTCGATCGAGCCGCGCTCTCAAGATTCAGCAGCTGCGCCATCAACCACAAAACGTAGATTTGGAACAAACGGGGGTCTCTGGTATCTCAACCGCGCAATTGTCTATACACTCTATTTGCCTATCATTTTTGCTGCGCGTCTATTTCTCAATACCGCGCGACTGCATGGAGAGGCGCGCAGTATCAGCATCATACAGGACTTGATTGAGCTCCCCCGACTCCCTGCGGTCTTTCAAGGGCTCAGAATTGCATTCCTGACCGATTTCCATTGTGGACCCTTGACCCCCGCCTCGTTTCTCGAACGCGTCGTTGACGAAACCCTCAAGCACAAACCGGATGTGATCTTGCTTGGCGGTGACTATGTTACCGATGGCGCTGACTATATTCATGCCATTGAACAAGTCCTCGCGCGTCTCGACGCGCCATTGGGTGTCTATGGGGTGTTGGGGAACCATGAATTTGAATCGGACGTGGAAGCGGTCCGGCGCGCGCTCAGACGCGCGGGGGTAGTCGAACTCACAAACCGCGGCTGCTGGCTCGAACGAGGCGACAGCCGCATCCGCATCGCAGGTGTCGGCGACCTGTGGTGTGATGAACAGGACCTCTCTGCCGCGCTCGCGGGGACAGAGAGATCAGACACGGTAGTTTTGTTGTCACATAATCCGGACTATGTCATGGAAATTGACGATCCCCGCGTGGGGCTGGTGTTGTCCGGGCATACGCACGGGGGTCAAGTCCAGTTACCGCGCTTGGGACC
>JADZCJ010000013.1 GCA_020851635.1 Anaerolineae bacterium | reverse complement strand
GTAGCGCAAGCCCTTTTTCAGCGCCTTGCGCTCGGCGCGGGTGAGTGCTCGGACAAAGAGTGGTGGTAGCATACCGCACACCATAGCACCATCTCGATGTTCTCACAAATACTTTGTTAATGATGCAATAGGCACCACATCGCGCTGAAATATGCCTCCACTCAACTGGCAGACCGTCCTCGAACGCCCGCGCGGTGCGCCGCCTTTGCTGATGGCGCATCGCGGTTCGTCAAACGAACTGCCGGAGAATACGCTGGAGGCGTTTCGGCGCGCGCTCGAACAGGGCGCGGACGTCCTCGAATGCGACATTCGATTCACCCGCGATGATGAAATTATCCTGATGCACGACGCGACGCTGGACCGCACGACCACCGGCAGGGGCGCAGTTGCGGAAATGACCCTGCGCGAGATCAAAAAGTATCGCGTCGTCCGGTCATTTGGCAAACCCCAGGTCCTCGGCGACGGTGAGATTCCCACGCTCGCCGAATTTTTGCAAGCAACTACCGCGATGAACGTCCCCATCGCGTTGGAACTCAAAGATGACCGCTTTGTCGAGCGGGCGGGTGGCGAACTGTTGATAGAGACGCTTGCGCGGGGCGGCGCTTTGGACCGCACTGCCCTGCTCTCGTTCAACGGCGCCCGGGTCCGCGCCTGCAAACACCTCGCGCCCCAACTCCCCATCGGCATCATCACCCTCAAGAACCCGTTTCCGCTGTATGACACGGAATTGATGGGACCACTTTATCTGCTGCTCTACCTCAACCCTCTTTATTTTGTTTGGGCGCGCCGCCGCAAGCGCATCGCCTGTCCCCTCGACCCCGAACCCGAGCCGCGCCTGAGATTCTACCGCCGAATCGGCGCGCCCGTCCTCCTCACCAACCATCCCGCCCTCACCAAACGCGCTCTGGCTTTGCTCGGTTGGGTGTAGGATTACGCCTCCTTGATTTTCCCCCATTTTCCTGTAACCTTACCTGTAACCGTTTGTTGTCAATCCCGTATTTGGTACCGGAACCCGGTGTCACGGCATTAGGGGGTAGGTCGCGTTGACCTCTGCCATCTATGTTGAGGCACTGCCAGCCGCATGGAACAACAGATTATCACTGCCGCACAAGCGGGGAACAAGGCAGCGTTCGCCCAAATTGTGGCAGAGTTCCAAACACCTGTCTTTAACCTCTCCTATCGGATGCTGGGCAATCGCAATGACGCAGAGGATGCCGCTCAAGAGACGTTCCTCCGCGCCTATGCCCAACTCAAGACCTACGACACCAACCAGAGCTTTAGCACCTGGCTTTTGTCCGTCGCCGCGCATTATTGCATTGACCGGCTGCGCCGCCGGAAATTCCAGTGGCTCTCATTCGACGACCCCCGTTGGGACGAATCCGCCCCTTCGCTGATCTCGGACCTCCCGTCACCCGAAGCAAGCGCGCTGGCGAACGAACGCGATCAGGAAATTCAAAGAGGGCTTTTGAAATTATCCCCTCAATATCGGATGGTGTTGGTCTTGAAATACTGGAACGAAATGTCGCTGGAAGAAATCTCGCAAATCACCGGCGATAATGTGGGCACCGTCAAAGTCAAATTATTTCGCGCCCGCCAAATGCTCGGCAAACACCTGACTGCCGCCGCAAATGGCAATCCCCGCCTGGAGCTGCGTCATGCAGGATAACGAACGAATTATCGAACTGATCGCCAAATCCATTGATGAGCCGTTGACCGCACCGGAACAAGCGCTGGTGGATGCGGCGATGCAAAATTCCCTCGCCATCCGCGTTGCCGCCGACGGCTTGCGTGAATTTGATGCGTTGCTCAAGCGCACCGGTATGGTCTTGCCCGATGAGGGTTTTCCCCTGCGTGTCCTGGCGCGCGTCGAAGCGTATGAAAAACACCGCTCGCGAATCCAATGGCTTTTGACCCTCTTGCTCTTTTTTTTAGGGTCCTTCGCCGCGCTCTTTTGGTTCTTGGCTAATGCGGGCGCGCTGGTCAACACGGCGATTGAACTTGTCAGCGCGCTGGTTCTTGTCATTCCACTGGCTATTGTTTTTTTGTTTGCGCTGATTCAATTTGTCGGGCATGGTCCCCTGTTGCTGTATGCGCTGATTGTTTTGGCGCTCACCGTGCTGTGGGCGCGCGTCAGCGGCAGCTGGGTCCCTTCTCACAACATCAAGTAATTCGGAGTACGAGCATGTCAAAATTCCTTTTGCCCCGCAAATTTTTCGCGGTGGCGCTGATTGTCCTGGCGCTCGGATTGTTTGGCGCCACCCCTGCCCGGGCGGCGTCGCACCAGCTCGGTCCCGGACGACTCTGCGCCGGTGATAACATAACGTTGAGCGCAGGCGACACTGTCGAGAGTTTGCTCTCGTTGGGTTGCAATGTCAGCATCGAGCAAGGGGCGACTGTCAGCGGCGACCTTGCCGCGTTTGGTGGCAATGTTGCGATTGCAGGCGCCGTCGGCGGCAACATCGCGAGTTTTGGCGGAAATATTTCTCTTGCCGAGACCGCCGTTGTCAACGGCGAAATCACGCATTTCGGCGGGAATGTGAGCCGCGCACCGGGAGCCGTCGTGCAGGGTGGGATCAACGGGGTTGGACGTGATTTTGGGACGCTGATTCGCCCCGTTGCGCCAATCGCGCCAATCGCCCCTGCCGCGCCTGTCGGTCCCTTTTCAAACGTCTTTGATTTTGGCTGGAATCTCGTTGGAGGATTCATCACCGCACTCGCCTTTGCAGCTCTGGGCGCGCTGGTGGTGATCTTTGCTCCCGAACCCACTCGCCGCGTCGGCAACGCCGTCCAAGCCAAACCTCTGAACGTGGCAGGCGTCGGCTGCTTGACGTATATTGTCTTGCCGATTCTGATGGTGCTTCTCATCATCACACTCATCGGAATCCCGGTCGCCTTGATTCTGGGACTGGCAGCATTTGTGGCATGGCTTTTTGGTTGGATTGCAATCGGCTACATGACCGGCGAAAAGATTCTGCAGGCATTCAAGGCGCGTGACGTGCTGCCGGTGGTCGCCGTAATTGTCGGCGTCATCATCCTCACGCTTCTAAGTCAAATCTGGTTTGTTGGCTGGCTCGTATCATTCGTCGGCGGGCTTTTGGGCATCGGCGCAATCGTGCTGACGCGTTTTGGCACACGCGCATATCCTCCTGCGCCCGGCATGATGATGACTCCTATTTCTGCTGCGGCGGGAGCAGGTCCGAATGTTCCCGGCGCCTACACGCCGAGTGCTGTGGACGTGGCTGCATGGGAGGACAGGGCACGGCAGGCACAAGCGCGCGAGACGTCTACTCCCTCTGCGCTCGAGGTCCCGCCCTCCGCAGCTCCGCCCGCCGACACCCCTTTGCCGGATTCGCCGCCAACCGACATGGGCGGCTCGAAACCCATTGGCTGAGCCAAGCCGCCGGAGTCCTGGACTCTCGGCGGCTTTTGATGTATTGATATCCTGAACCATGCCGGGACCTATTCCAGTCATTGAAACGCGCGGGAGCCCATACGAGGTTGGGCGCCGGATTGGTGTCGCCGCGCGCGACGCCATTCATGACATGCATCGCCAAGCTCTCTCCGAATACGGGGAGCGGTGGGAGACGCTGTTGCAAGAGAGCCGCCCCTTTCAAGAGAAAACACAGATTCATCTGCCAAAAGTCATGCTCGAATTGCAGGGCTGCGCAACCGGCGCGGAAATCCCGTTCGACGATTTGTTTCTGTTGGGAGTCGAGGAACTGCTGTACGATGAGGTGCGCAGCTCCGGCGACCCGGCGCGTGCGCCCGACTTGAATTTGGCAACCGAGCGCGGCAAGGGCTGTTCCGACCTTGCCGCCGCCCCGCCCGCCACGCGCGACGGGCACATTTGGCTCGCCCACAACAATGACCTCGGAATCAGCGCCGCGGACCAGCTCTTTGTCACACGTTTCCGCGTAGATGGCGAGCCGGAAATTCTTGGCGTGACCGTCGGAGGCATCTTTATCAGCGTGGGCATGAACAGCGCGGGACTTGGCCTGACGGGCAACCAGTTGAACGCCAACGACTCGCGCATCGGCGTCCCCCGTCTGTATATCGTGCGCGATATCCTGGTGCAGACCGATCTTGACCGCGCGCTTGCGTCCGCTCTGCTGCCCGAACGCGCCTCGAGCTACAACAACATCATTTCGTCGGGCGATGGACGCATCGTAAACGTCGAGGGTTCCGCCGGCGCCGTCGCGCTCACGTGGAGCAGCGAAACGGGCGGCGTCGTCGCGCACACCAATCACTATCTCGACCCAGAAATGCTTGTCTTTGAGGCGGACCCGGAGAATATCGCCATGTCCGCATCGCGCTGTGCGCGCGCCCTGGATTATGCCCGCAAATATCACGGCGTGATTGATTTTGAAATTTGCCAGAGGTTTGTGCGCGACCATGTGTATGCGCCGTGGAGCGTGTGCAAACACGCGGGACAAAGCGTCACGGTCTTTTCGACCCTCATTGACCTGACGACCCGCCAAATGTGGCTCGCGCGCGGCAACCCGTGCGTCAACGACTTTGAACTTTATTCTTGCTGACTTGGGCATTTTGCGATTTGTCCGATACCTCCTTTTCCGCTAAAATCGGCGCGGCTGCCCGGTATTGTGGGCGGCGCAATCATGATCAAGAACCCGACACCCTCCACCGCGTCCAGCACGCGATGGTCAGAGAATGCGACGGGCGCGTCCGCTTGCGCCAGGTTTTCAGACAGAATAACGGCGAGAACGGCAATTTTTGTTTTAGCTCTGGCTCTTTTCGCCTATGTCGCGTTTTATACTTTTACATCTTCGTTCAAATTTGTTACCTTTCGGCAGGGCTTTGATTTGGCGCAGAATGAACAGACGATCTGGAATACTTCACAGGGTCGCTGGTTCGAGAGTTCTCCGTTTGTAACCCTCCGACATGACTTTGACGATGGCATCGTCCCGTTCGAATTACTCTTGGCAATTCCGTACGCGCTCTTTCCCGGCACATTTACGCTTCTGTTTTTGCAATCTCTCGCGCTGGCAAGCGGGGCAATCCCCCTCTTTATGCTTGCGCGCGAAAAAATGAATGTCTGGGTTGCTCTGGGCATCGCGCTGTCGTATCTGTTTCACGTCACCGTGACGCGGATGAACATGTACGAGTTCCAGCTGCGCTCATTCGTCCTGCCGCTCTTCCTTTTTGGCTTTTACTTTTTTGACAAGAATCGTTTTGGGCTTTTTGTGCTCTTTGCCGCGCTCATGCTTTCGGTCAAGAGCGAGGTCGCCTTGACCGTTCCCATGTTCGGAATCTACGGTTGGCTGACCGGCAAATCCCTGCGCTGGATCGTTACGCCAATCGCCATGGGCATCGGATATTTTGCCTTTGTTTTTGGCTTTGTTCTGCCAAATTATGCCCCCGGCAACTTGATTGGCGGGGCGTATGGCTATAACTGGCTGGGGAACAATTTCGGCGAAATGTTCGTCACTCTAGTGACGCGCCCGTTGTTTGTGGCGCAAAATGCGCTTGTGCCCGGAAAAATCAAATATCTCTACGAGTCTCTGCTGTTGCTGCTCTTTTTGCCCTTGCTGCGTCCCCAGTTGCTCATTTTCGCTGTGCCCAACCTGATGATGAATCTTTTGGCAGTTTCACCGGTCCAGCACAGCGTGCTATATGGTTATCAACCCTTTGTGATTGGGGCGTTCTATCTCGCGACGATCTATGGCATGGCGGACGTGCTGCCGCGCCTCTCTCTGCGTAACGCCAAGAGAATTCAAGTTGGCGTCGTTCTGATTTTGCTCGCCGCAAGCATTTATTTCAACCTGACCTGGAACAATCTCGCGCTGCGCGCGCTTTCACGTCCCGAACCGCCGGAACGGCAGACTGCAATTCAGGCGATCATGCAGCTGATTCCCTCAGATGCCCCGGTCGCCGCCAGTCTTTTTGTTGGACCTCATCTTGCGCAACGCCGGGCTTTATATTTTTTCCCCGGCAATAGATCTTATCCTTTTGACTCGAATCTTGTTGACTATATTGTTGTTGATTTGCGACAGGATACCAATACGCAGGCACAGACTGCAATTCGAACTCTGACCCAAGACGAGCGCTGGCAGGTGATTTCACAAGACATGGATTATGTTCTCTTTCGGCGACGACCCTAAATTTGTGTCTAGAACGCTCGGACTCTTGTTTGCGCTTGGCTTGCTCCTCAGATTGGCATTTGCCCTACTGCCACTCTCTTTTCATTTGGTCCTGCTGGAAGACGACGCCTGGATGGTGGCGGCAATTTCTCGCAACTTTGTTGCGGGAATGGGCATCACTGCCGATGGATTGAATCCGACGAACGGGTTTCAACCCCTGTATCCTTTGACGATTGGCGCTTTGCCCTGGGTCCTTGCGCCGCATGACCTCAACCTGGCTTTTACACTTTCACTTGTCCTGACAGCTGTGCTGAACGCGCTGGTCGTCCTGCCGTTATATGGCTTGGCGCGCCATTTTACGGATGAAAAGGGCGCGCTGCTCAGCGCACTGCTTTTTGCGCTCAATCCGTTTCTCATTCGGGTCAGCGTAAACGCGATGGAGACATCGCTCGGGCTTTTGCTCTTGACGGTCTTGTTCTATGCCTATTACAACCTGGACTTGACACGCTGGAGAGGCATCCTTTGGCTCGCTGTTTTGACCGTTTTTGCGATCCTGGCGCGGCTTGACGCGTTGATTGCCTTTGGCACAATCAGCTTGACCGAAGGCATCCGCCGGCTGGCAAACGGCTGGCGCACAAGGGATTACAGCGCGCTTGCCGGGTGGACCGGCTATGTCGGGCTGGTTTTGATTCTGCTCGCTCCCTATTTTTATATAAACGTTACCCAATTTGGCTCTATTCAACCGTCCAGCTCGCGAGCATTGTCCTATCTGCATTCGTACGCCGAGTCATTCGCTCCCACCATCGGTTTTCATATATTGTTTGCTACTCCGGCGTTGAATCTTGTCTTTATCAATTCGCTCCTGATCAAGCTGGTGATTCTCCTGGCGCTTGCAATTGTGGTCTGGCGCACACTTTCGCGCACGCAATTGCTCGAGTTTGTTCCGATGTTTCTCTTTGTTGGGCTGGTGATTCTTTATTATGGTTATGTCCTGCAACATAATGTTTCGCGATATTACGTTGGGATCGCAATCCCACTGTTCGTATTGATCGGTGTTGTCGCGCGTAAAATCTGGCTCTCTAATCCCCGCCCTCTGGCTCGGGCTGCGGTGGGCGTTTTCTTGGTCGCTCTCCTGTTTCTCAACACGATTGACCCATACACAAACTATATACGCGCGGCATCCTCTCCGTCATTGACTCAACCCGCGATGTATCAGGCAGCATTATGGATCAAAGACAACCTGCCTTCCACAGCGCGACTCGGCGCAGTCAATTCGGGGATCTATCAATACTATTCGGGGCGAATTGTCATGAATCTGGATGGGAAATTGAATATGGCGATGGTGCCTGTTTTTGAGAAACAAGAGCTGTTGGATTATCTTGCTGCCAATCGGATAGAGTATTTGGTCGAAACCAGGGGTGAAATCGAGCGCCGGTTTGCCCGGTATGAGGCGTCCTTTTCGTCGGAGCCGCCGCATCACGAATTGTCTCCGCTTGATCACATCTCGATCTACTTGAAATTGGTCGCCCAAAGCGTCGGCATTCCGGTGATTCTGTCGTTGGATGATCAGCAAACTACCGCGTTAAAGCGACCTCTTGAAGACGTGATGACAGTCATTCACACTATCCCTCGGCCCAATCAGGATACGAATCCGGTGAGCATCTTCAAGCTGCGATAGCTCCGGACATCACGTCATTCATCTGTTCAATACCACCATTATGTAATATTTGGCTAACCCTGTCCTAATCTTTGCCGCTTAACTTGTCAATTCGGTTGAAATTTTTTGGCATCACAGTAAACAACCGCAAACGCGCGGTAGAAAAGAATCCAAGGAGTATTATGCCACGTGAACATGCCGTTCCGGAGATTCAGGCAAACAGGAACAAGCGATTTGTCCTTGCTCTGTGCATCGTCGTAGGGGCAGTTGTCATGCTGATGACAACCGCGGTCCTCAATGCCTGGAATCCATCCGCCACCGATGTCTCTCAATCCGGCGCCGGGGATTACTACCCCTCCATTTTCGTCAACAAGACGGATGACAAGAGTCATATCGTTTGGGGCCAAGCCCAATCAAACGGTCGCTGGACTATCACCTATTCAAATAATGTGAATGGGTTCTTTTCGCGGTCCGCAAACCTGAGTGAAGGGATTGACGCCCGACCATTTGGTCTTTCGGACACAAATAATGAACTATACTCTCCCGAGGGAGTGCCAATCGGCGGATCGGCGGATATGCGCGAGCAAGTTCGGATCGAAGGGCAAGGCAACCCGCTTCATCTCTATGTCGTATTTCAGGCATACAGGAGTGGATATGGTAATGGTCCGGCCGACATTTTCTTTACCGAGTCAACGAACGGCGGCGCCACCTGGTCGTCTGCTTTGGAATTGCAGCCGGGTCATCCCAATGACGGCATCCCCCGTTACACGCCCGCGCTCGCGGTAAGCCCGGCCGGCGATGTCTTTGTCGTTTACAACAAAGGCAATTCGGCGATTGGCTTTCGAATGCGTCCTGCCGGCAGCACTGTATGGTCAGCCGAGCAGCATATCAACGCAGGTTTCAAACCCCATCCCCGCTTTCCAAGTATTGCATACACAAAAAAGCAGGGTGTCGGCTATGTCCATGTGATTGCGGCAGCCAACAGCGGCAACAATGCGGATGACCTCTTTTACACGCGCTCCGGCGATAATGGCGCCTCGTGGACCGGCGCGGTCATTGTTTCCACCAACCCAACCACCTCCGAGCGAAACGATCTCGCCACGGATGGCAAAAAGAGAATATATGTCGTAGATGCCGATACGAATACCGGACCCATCAAATTCAATTATTCGAAAAACAACGGAGATTCCTGGGTCGGTTCTACAGTTGCCTTTGGCGGCTCGGCGAGTTATCCGGCAATCGCGGTCGAACCGAATGGGACCGTTGATATTGTCTTTCAGGAACGCTTTGATGGGAGCTCAGCCATCGGCTTTTATCAGTTCCGTAATGGCGTCTGGCAGCCGGGCGCATCACCCATGGGCAACACCTGTTCAGCCAAGTCGCCCTTTATTTCAGCCGGGTCAACGAAAATAGGCGTTGTGTTTCATGCAAACAGCTGCGGCGGCGATTACGACATCTTTTTCAATTCTCAGGATGTCCCGCAGGTCGGGCCGACAAAGACCAAGACCCCGACAGACACGGCAACGCCAACCGTTACAAACACGCCAACGGTCACACACACGCCAACCGTCACATTGACACCCACCGATGGTCCTTCACCGACTCCAACCAACACGCCGGGGCCTAAAGTATATATTGATGACGCCGACCTGGCAGCCATTGACTATCGGGGCGCGTGGACTGCGTTGACTGACGGTCCGTCTTGTTTGTATCCCGAAAACCCAAACACCTATCACAAAGCCACCAAACCAAAAAAGAACCGCGCCATCCATGTCTTTAACGGCACCCGCGTCAAACTCTGGTATCTCGCCGGACCGGACATGGGCGCCGCCCAAATCCTCATTGACAAGCAAATGGTCAATGCGAGTCTGAACATGAATGCGAACAAGCTCAAGTGCGAATCCTGGATCTCACCCGTTCTGCCCCAGGGCGAGCACAAGATTGTGATTCGACCCAAACCCGGGGTCACGGGCGATACCACCATTGACGTCTTGACGATCTATCCGTAGGAACAAGACAGCGTTCGTCCTTTGTGCTTGCTGCAACACCCAACAACGCGGCTCGGTGCACCGAGCCGCGTTGCATTCTGATGAACATCCTGTACTTGATCGCGATGTATGGACCCCAATATCTGGGCAATCTTATCCATCGCGAAATCGGTCACGCGTTTCAACAACAGGGCCACACCTTTCGCGTCTTTGCGCTGGCGAGTTCGCGCGACCAATTCAATCCGCCTGCGGACACAATCGAGGAATCAATCCCCGTTCATCGCGCGCTCACGGCAGGTCAGTTCGTGCCCAATGCCGTCAACGCGGTCACGCGCCCCTGGCTGCACTATGATCGCTTTGGCATGGGCTGGCTGACCTTGCGCCGCTATCTCGACCAACATCCCGAAATTGATTTGGTCCTTTCCGAGGGGGCATATCCCTTTGGAGCAATGGCGGCGCTGGCGCGCAACGGCAGCCGTCCCCGGCTGGGGATCACAGTCGCGGGCGGAGATTTTATTGATGACCGCGCTCGCAATTATGGCTATGGACGATTTCGCGCGGCGCGTTCGCTGATGAAATATGCGTTTCAACGCGCGGCATTCGTGCGCGTTACCACGCCGCTCGTGCGCGAACGCGTGCTGGCGCTCGGCGCAGACCCCGGCAAGATCGCTGTGATTCCGCGCAATATTGCCGCGTATTGTTATCCCCCGCTCGACGTTAGCTTGGAAGAGTATCGTCGCGCCAGCCGCGCGGCGATTGCCGCACGCTATCAAACCGGCGACGCGCCGCTGATTGTGAGCGCCGGACGGTTGCTGCCGATAAAAGGGTTCGACATTTTGATTCGGGCAATGGCTTTGCTCAAAAGCGCCCACGCGGACGCCCGGCTTTTGCTCATCGGACCCAACCGAATAGACCCGGTCGTGGGCGACTATCAGGCATATCTGACCGGACTGGCGAGAGACTGTGGAATCGAGCCAAGAATCCTGTTTACAGGTGCCGTGCCGCACGACCAAATGCGCCCACACCTCGCCGCCGCCGACGTGATCGCCGTCCCCAGCTTTCTCGAAGGCATGAACAAGATCGCGGTTGAAGGCGCAGCTGTCGGCACACCCTCGGTTGTCACCCGCTCAGCAGGAGTCGCGGCATTGATGACGGATGCCCGCCTCGCCGAATTGATCGAGCCGAATGACCCGGCTTTGTTGGCGGACCGTTTGACACTATTATTAAACAGCCCCGCCGCGCGCGCAGAGATGGGCGCACGCGGCGCACAATGGGCGCGGCAATTTTCTTCGCAGGTTGTCGCCTCGCAGTTGATGGATTTATGCAGACAGATCTCACCCTGACAAATGTTACTCAACCCTCCTGGCGCTCGATTCTTGCTTTTTCTTTTGTCATTGCCTTTGGATTCGCCTTTGCTGCCCTTTGCATTTTCGCCTTGAATTTTTTTGTTCTGAACGGAGGAATGCCCGCCTGGTGGCCCGATACATACGAATATGCCGTCGCCGCCAAGAATGTCAGTGAAGGACGCGGTCTCGTAACCACCGCGTCCTATGTGCTCGATACTTTTCTCCTCCGTGATTTCGGCGTCCCCCAACCCTATGTCCATCATGACACCGGTCTGCCGTTGTGGATGGGATTTGTCATGTATTTCTTTGGCAGTGATGCCGAAGGAGTCGGCTGGACGGGCGGCATCAGCTATATCCTCACCGTGCCTCTGACATTTCTCCTCGGGATGCGGCTTTACAACAAAGCTATCGGCGTCCTGGCTGCCCTGCTCGCGTTGATCAACATCCAACTCATCACCTACAGCGTCACGGGGCTTTCGGAAATGCCCTATGCCTTTTTCATGACGCTTTTCCTGCTGACGCTTTATGTGGCGCGCAATCGCTGGATGCTCCTTTTGGCAGGCGCGTTGTTTGGCTGGCTTTGGGTGTTTCGTTCCAACACTATAGCTGCCTTGCCCTGGGTGCTGCTCTTTGTGGCGCTTGCGCCGCTTGCCGCCAGGAGTTTGTTTGGGCGTCATGTGCGTCTGTTTCAAATAATTTATCTCGCGCGCCGGGACATTTTCCTGCGGCTGACGCCTTTCCTCCTTGGCATGCTCCTGGTCGTGACCCCAAACTTTGTTCGCGCGTACCAGACCCTCGGCAATCCGCTCTACAATATCAACAGCATGTATGCCCTCGTGTTCAACACCGACGCGTTCGCGGGCAAGACCAAAGAATTTCTCTCTGACGTGGCGCCCGACTGGACTGCGCCCGAATATATCCTGACTCATCCCGACCAGTTGTGGAACAAAGTCACATATCAAGTGCCCCAGCAGTTGGGTTTCTTGTGGAACGGCGGGTTGTCCGAAACCCCGACGGTGGTGGATGCCATCCAGATCATTCTCTTGCTGCTCGGGGCATTCATTCCGCGACGCGGTGAAACTCAGCAGCAGCGGCTCTTTCGCTGGATGATTTATGCGACGATCCTGAGCGGATTTGCGCTCGGTGCCGTCACAACGCTACGCTGGCGACATTTTTACGGCTATCTGCCGGTCCTGCTGGTTCTTGTGGCGGAATTTGTGCTGCGCGCGAACTCTCTCAAATGGAAGCGCGTGTCCGCGCGTCTGGGTTTCATGAACAAGCCCGCTTTCGTCATTGCCATCGTGACGCTTGTCTTTGGCTTGTTCACTCTCAGGACGGTCCTGCAAACTACCGAGAATGGGCAGATGCTCGACCGCCAATATCGTCAAATGGGTCGTTGGCTGCGCGAAAACGTGCCCCCTGATGCAATCGTCTTGATCTGGCGCGCCGGAGCGTCCTATGGCAGACAGAACGCGCTGGCATGGTATTCCGACCGCGAGACCGCCGAACTAGCAGAATATACCGCCGACTATTTTGCGCGCCAGCGCGGCGAGCGCGAAATGTACGTCATGTTTGTCAATCTCGACCCGGTCTATTATCCCGCCGCGCTGGCGGAAACGGGGCTGGAGCATTTCACCGAGGTCTCGGAACGACCGCTGGCAAATGGCTGGGGCGCTTTTCTTTACGCCGCGCCATAACGCACTCTTCAACCCAAGCAGAATCTGCGCCAGACAACACTATCGTCAACTGAATGTCCTCCAACCTGCAAACTCAAGTCACGCGCGGCATGATGTGGAACACGGTCTTTATGCCACTCCGCACCATCGCCTCGTTCGTCGCCAATGTCGTCCTGGTCCGCACGCTGACCCAGGACGACTTTGCAGTCTTTGTGCAGGTGACGGCGTTGTTGGCAACTATCGGATTGTATGTGGACCTGGGCATCGAGCGGAGTCTGGTGCGGTTCGTCCCCGAAGTGGAAAAAAATTACGGGCGGCGCGGCTTGTGGCAGTTTTTCGCGGTCACGATGGGCGTCAAGCTGCTCGTCCTTGCGCCCGTCATCTTGGTCCTGCTCTTGCGCTCGCAATCGGTGATGAGCTTTTTTCGGTGGGACGCGATTGATAGCTCGCTCATTCCCCTCGTTTGTGTGCTCCTCGTGCTCGGCGCGTTTTCGGACGTGCTGTATCAGTTTCTCGTCGCCTTTTTCCGTCTGGGGAGCCGCAACACACTTGAAGTCGTGACCACGCTCGCGCAGGCGGGGCTGCTTGTCGTCCTGGTGACGCGCGGCGGCGTGTATGGCGCTCTGCTGGCGTTGACACTTTCGACACTGCTCAATGTTGTATTGGGCGCGTGGATCGTCACGCGCGCCTTTCGCAAGGTGGATGTGCGCCCGACGCTCGCGGTGACTTGGCACAGCATTTACAAACGCCTCGCAAAACTCTCGGCGTTGTCGTATGGCATGAATCTCACGACGTACTTTTACGATCTGCCATTCGTAATCCTTATGCTCACATACTATGACGACCTGGCGGGGGTGGCGTTGTTTGGCGTCGCGTTTGGCAGAATCGTCATGCCCGCGCTGCGCATAGTTTTTACACCCCTCAGCGGCGTCCAGATGCCGATGTTTGCGCGCATTCGCGCCGAACACAATTCCGCGAAACAGGCAGACGCATACCAGACGCTCGTGCGCTTTATGTGCCTGTGGCTCATTCCCTCGTCCATCGCGCTGGCGGTCCTTGCCCGTCCGCTGATCGTCCTTTTTTTCCAGGCGCGCTATGTGGAGGCGGCAGGCGCGGCGGCGGTGCTTGCCATCTTTCTCTTTGCCGAATCGCTCTTTAGCCCCGCGCAAATTGTCTTGCTGGTCAATGACCGCTACCGCCCTGTCCTGGTCTCGCGCGCCCTCGCCCTGCTGAGCATTCCTTTCTTGCTCGTCGCCATTCCGAGTTTTGGCGCGGTCGGCGCCGCGTTCGCCATCGGCATCGCGCGTCTGGCGGCGCAGCTCGCCTCGACCTTGATGGCGGGGCGCGAGTATCAACTGCGCTTTCCCACGGCTTTTTTTGCGCGCATTCTCCTCATTTCGCTTGTCATGGGCGCGGTCATGCTCATTCCCCTTTGGTTTATCGGTTCCTCGACCCCCTTTGAAAACATCCTCAAACTCGCGGTGGCGACCGGCGCGGGTCTCGTCACCTTTGCCATTCTTTTCAAGGGACTCGGCGGACTGGAAGAGCGCGACAAGCAGCGCATCCTTACCCTGCCAATCCCCTTCAAGCATCAAGTCATAAATTGGCTGTAAAGAAACCGGTTTCTGCGGACGCCCCAACGGTCTATTGACGTCGCGCCCCAGGACATGTTATCAAAGATGCAAAGCTAGAGTTCTTTGGAAAATGATTTGGACTCGTAGTGACGACTCTGGTTGTCAACAAGCGACTCGGATCGCAGCTACCAGTCAAAATTATTCTCTGAACATCTATAGCCCGTTATTCCGAGATAGTTTCCTGGAGAGGTGAACAGTAATGCGGCGATTTTACTTGATAGGCGCGGCGGTCGCCCTCGCGGCAATAATCACGTTCTTGTTTACGCTTTCCGCATCTGCAACCGCGTGGGGCAACGCCTTTGGCATTGACACGCCGGGCAAAAATCCAAAGGTTGCGATTGATTCCTCCGGCGGCTTGCACTTTGTCTGGTGGAACCCCAAACGCGCGCGCATCCAATACCGCTTTTGCTCCGATCCAACCACGTGCGGACCGGTGGAAAAATTGCCCGTGCTCGACGGCGAGGCATACGCGCCCGCGCTCGCGCTGGACGCCCAGGGCCGCCCCAACGTTGTCTGGGAACAACACAGAGACGGCAAAAGCGCGATCATGTACTCTCGCCGCGGAGGCGGGAGCTGGACCAAACCCAAACGCGTTTCGGACCATCCCAAAAGCATACTCCCTGATATCGCCATCGGCGGCGATGGGGTCAAGCACATTGTGTACGAGAGCGTCGAGGGCGACGGGCGCGGGATTTATCACAGCACGCGCGGCGGTGGTTCCAACACTCTGCAGCTGATCGAGCTGGAACGCGCGGAGGCATCGGACTTTGCCGCGGCGGGGCGCAATGTGCGCGTCGCGACAGACAAGAACGGGCGCGCTCACATGGTCTGGAATACGGCGACCACTCCATCGCGCGTCAAGTATACATATCAAACTGCCGACGGCAGCTTTGTTGCGCCGATTCTGGTTGCGGACCAAAATCAGGCGCAAGCCCCTGACCTCGCGATAGACCGCAAGACCAACCGCGTCGGCATTGTCTGGGAAACGCGGCGGAATGATCTGGCTTCGTTCGCCCTTTACAAGAACGGCGACAGACTCTTTCGCCGTGACAAAATCACCGGAGGGAACGACATCATGCGTCGCCCGCGCGTGGCGGTAGATTGCGGCGGACGCTTTCACCTGGTGTTTCAACGGCAGAGACTCATCCAGACCGATTGGAACGTGTATCACCGTGTATTCAATCCTGCCGACGAAATGTTCTCTGCCGTTGAACGCGTGACCGAAGCGGACACGGATGACGCCGCGCCCGTGATTTCGGCAACCAATTTCATTGCCATTGCCTATTACATCGCCGACAACAATTCAGTGCAAGCCATTCAGGGTGAATTGAATTCGGTCTGCTACGGCGACCCCACACCGGCGCCCACGGCGTTCCCCACCGCCCCTTCCGAGGGCTGGGAGCACATACCCAACCACGACGCCCGCATCATCTATACCAAGGGCTGGCAGACCTATGACGCTCTCAAAGCAAGCGAGGACAATTTTGCGCGCTGCCAAAAGGGCAGCAGCTGCAAGCAAAACTCGTCCGCCGAGTTGGTCTTTACCGGCGGCAACCGGATCGAGTGGGAAACCGCGTATGCCAACAACTATGGCAGGGCGGACGTGTATCTGGACGGCAAAGCATTTGAGGTGGTGGACCTCTGCGCGCTGAATCGCGATTCCGCGAAACCGAAATTTGGCGTCCGCACCTATATCCTCACGGGCAACGCCAACACCCCACACAGCATCAAGATCGTCGCCGTCGGGCGAGCCGGCTGCACCGACGGCGCCAAGAATTTCGTGCCCGTTGACGGGTTCAACATTCTACGCTGAGTCATCAAAAAAACCGCCGTGAACGGTCGTTCACGGCGGTTTTTTCTCGTCTGCCGAATGCGCGCAATTTCGGCACATGTGATATAGTGAAAAAACAAGACCCGCTTTTCAAGTGCTCTCGAATCTATTATGCGGCAAATCATCACCCTTTCTCATCAGGATGCCCAACGCGCCATTGACGCCATGCGCGCCCAATGTGAGAGGCGGGGCAAAGGCGGCGTGCTCGTCGTCACAGACGCGCACGGCGAGCTCATCGCCCTGCTGCGTATGGACAGCGCGCCCTATTCGTCCGTCCAAATCGCCATGAACAAGGCATACACCGCCGCGCGCGAGCGCATCCCTTCATACGAACTGGGGCAAAGAGCGCGCAACCCCGAACGCGGGTTCCCCATGACCAATTTTGGCGAACTGCGCTACACCACCTGGGGTGGTGGTTTGCCCATCGTCATCGAAGGCGAGGTCATCGGCGCGGTCGCCATCAGCGGTCTCCCCGAACAAGAGGACATGGAAATCGCCGAAATCGGCAGACAGGCGGCACTTGGCATCATCTAATTCCCTCTTCTTGTCGAAATAATCTCTTTTCAATAAACAAAACCACAACAACTCTTTACACTTTCCCCAGCACTCCCTTTAGCAACACCATCGCGCCTTTTTTGTCCAGCGGCTCGTTGTTGTTGCCGCATTTGGGCGACTGGATGCACGACGGGCAGCCAAATTCGCACGGGCATTGTTCGATCGTTTCCAATGTCGCCCGCCACAATGATTCCAATAGCGCATACCCTTTTTCCGCAATCCCAATGCCCCCGGGAAACCCGTCATAGATAAAAATCTGCGGCTTGCCCGTGTCGGGATGAATCACAATCGAAAGACCACCGATATCCCAGCGGTCGCACATGGCAAACAACGGCAGCAAACCGATGCAGGCATGTTCCGCCGCGTGCAGTGACCCCGCCAGATCACATCCTTGGCGCGAAATCGTCCGAATCAACGGCTCGGGAATGTCCCACCATACCGCTTTTGTGTCAAACAACTGCGGCAGGTAATCCAAATCCACCGTTGCGAGCACCTCTTCGGTGAACTGCCGCTTGCGACGAAAACCCACAATCTGCTCGGTCACGCGCACATCGCCGTAATATGCAATCGTATCGCCCACCTCACGTTGACGCAGGGTTTTCAAAATCCGCGTCTCGCCGTTCTCGCGCACTTCGGTGTAATAGTCCACGTCCACGGGTTTGACATGCGCCGCGCCCGCCTCCAGGTCCAACTTGGTGACCAGATACGAATCGCCCTGGTGCAAAGAAATTGCGCCCTCGTAACATCTTTGCATCGCGGTCGTCGCTTCGATTTCTTCGATCGTCTTGAAATTCCTGGAAACATCCACCAGCGAGACGATCTGGTCCGATACGGAGCGAATATTGACCTTTTCGGCGGGATACCCCAACCCGTGGAAATACCATTGCTCGTTCCGATATTCGAGCGTCCCGTTCCGTTCGAGCCGGATCATGGCTTGAACAAACCCCGGTCCAAACAAGTCCTCGTCGGCGTTGGTCAAAGGCAGCTCGTACGCCGCGCACGGCAAATGCTTTTCGAGGATATAGGGGTTGTCCGGATAAATGAGCGCATGTTCCACAGGTTTTGCAAACAACACTTCGGGATGCCGCATAAAGAACTGGTTCAGCGGGTCATCCATCCCCACCAGAATGGAAAGCGCGTCGCGCGTCCCGCGCCCCGAACGTCCGACCTGCTGCCACAGCGAAGCGATGGTGCCGGGAAAGTCGACCACCACCGTCGCATCCAGATGCCCCACATCAATGCCCAATTCGAGCGCATTTGTCGCTGTCACCCCCAATAATTTGCCGCCGAACAAATCGCGTTCGATCGAGCGCCGTTCGTCCGCAAGATAGCCCGCCCGATAGGATTTCACCCTGTCCACCAGATCGGGGTCGGTCCGTTTGAGATTGTCGCGCGCATAGAGCAGCACCAGCTCGGCGAGCTTGCGCGCCCGCACGAACGTAATATTCCGCATCTTTTGACGCACCAGTGACGAGAAAAGATATGCCGCTTCGGAATTGGGACTGCGCCGCGTCGTGCGCGTCTTGTCAATAAACGGCGGGTTCCACAATGCAAACTCGCGCTGTCCGCGCGGCGCGCCGTCCTCGGCAATCACGTGAGCGCGGCGACCCGACAGGCGGTGAACGTGCTCGCCCGGGTTTGCGATCGTTGCCGAACAAAAGATAAACTGGGGGTTCGCGCTGTAATACTCGCACAATCGGCGCAAACGACGCAGCACGCACGCCACCTGCGACCCAAACACGCCGCGATAGATATGTGCCTCGTCAATTACGATATAGCGCAGGTTTGCAATAAAGTCCGACCACAACGAATGATTGGGCAAAATCCCCATTGAAAGCATGTCGGGGTTGGTCAGAATAATATTGCCCCGCCGCCGCAGTTTCGTCCGGTCCTCGCGTTTGGTGTCGCCGTCATAGGTGTCGAAAACGATCTGCTTGTTGGTTTCCAGCGCGTGCGTCAGTTCGTTCAAAGAGCGCAGCTGGTCCTGTGCCAGCGCCTTGGTCGGAAACAGATACAATGCCCGCGCCCGCGGCGTTTCGAGAATCGCTTCCAAAACAGGAATGTTGTAGCAGAGCGTCTTGCCCGACGAGGTGCTCGTTGCCACAACCACGTCATTCCCGTCGCGCGCCGCGTTGATCGCGTGCGCCTGATGAGAAAAGAACTTGTCAATCTTTTGCGCGCGTAGCGCATCTTGCAGCGCGGGATGCAGCGGCGTCTCCAGACGCGCAAATTTCGCCGCGCGCGCGGCGATATGTTCCAGATGAATAATTTGGTTGGCGTAATGCTTTTCGGACTTGAGCGCGGTGAGGAATTGAGTGGGAGTCACACAGATTTTGGATTTCTATTGCTGTCCAGCGTTGGCTCACCATAGGCATACGAGCCGAACAAGATAACCTTTTCGAGATGAATATTCTCGACAATACGTTTCGTGATGGCGCGCAGCAGCGCAGGTGGCACAAGCGTCTTACCGCGAAAATCCTCAATGATCCGGGTCGAATTCGAATTCGATTTCATTTCACGTCCGGCGCTATACGATTGTAACTCGCAAACAACTGCCCCAGCCCATCCACCCCTTGCGGGTCAAAATATAAAGTATTCAGATTGAAATCCGCGGCGGGCTTGAGGAGCGGTCCCTTGGCGATGGAATCAAACTCTTCCCCGCCCAGGATCCGATTTACATACGTCAGATACAACCGGTCCAGCACACCACCTTCCAACAACAAGTGCAGCACCCGCGGGCCCGCGCCCGAATATACCGTATGATAGCCCAATTCTTGAATTCGTTGTTGGAGTAGAACGCCGCTGACGCGCTCTTGTCCCGCCGGAATCACAGGTCCCGCTTTTGCCTCGAGCTCGCGCACGCGCTTGGGGTCCGGCTCGGCGGCTGTAAAAAATACGACCTCGCGCCCGTTCGCCGTCAGCAAGGCGGGCAGAGGAAAATCCAGACTGGCGCTGATGATCGCAATGTCGGGCTGTGCTTTCAAGCCACGGGCAACGCGCCACTCGCGCAAGTCTGCGAATCTTGGATCGTCCGTCTGCAATATCTCTTGTGCCTTGCCCGCCGCCCAATCACGCAAATATCGCCCCGTGCTCAAAAAGAGGTCTGCCTGCGACGCCAACTCTTGATACAATCGCCAGTCACGATCATTCGCCGTGTTTCCGGGGACCATCATGCCCTTGCCCTGCGGGCGTTTGATCGCAATGCGCCCGTCAAGACTCGTTACAAAGTTCGCGTAAATAAAGGGCGTCCGCCGGGAGCGCGCCAACTCCCCAACGTTATGCGACAAATACAACCCGCGCAGCGCGTGGTCTGCCCCGGCGTTCGGGAAACATTCCAAAATCTTGTCCGTGGGCATATCTGTTACTGCACCCGCCCCGCGAGATACTCGATCAAGTCAATCTTGCTCACAATCCCCGTCACCTTGTCATCTTGACAGACAACCGCCACTTTGCCGTGCCGGAACACCTCCGAGAGCACCGCCAGTGAGGTTTCGGGACCTATCACTTCAGCCGATTCGCGGTCAATAATGTCCTGGATGGATTCATCTGCGTCGTGCTTGTGGTCTGATGACAGCAAATGGTTGAGCAAATCGAGCTCTGTCACCATCCCGACATAACGCCCATCTTGTTCGACCACGGGGAGCTGCGAGATATTGTATTGCCTCATGCGCTTGACTACCTCAGTCTTGAGGTCAGCTTTTCGCAGCGTGATAATCTCCATCTGCTTGTGCGCCATAATGTCCTCGACACGCCCCTCCGCGAGCGGATAATCCAAAAAGCCGGACTCGCGCATCCAATCGTCGTTAAACACTTTGGACAAGTATCGCGAACCCGAGTCGGGCAAAATAACCACCACTGTCTTGTCGGCGTCCAGCGTCTTGGCTGCCTGCAACGCACCATAGACCGCCGAACCGGACGACCCGCCGCAGAACAGACCCTCCTCGCGCACCAACCGCCGCGTCATCAAGAACGATTCTCGGTCTCCCGCCTGCACCACATCGTCCACATAGTTCAGGTCGAGCGCGGTCGGCAGAAAATCCTCGCCAATCCCCTCGATCTTGTACACCTTGGGGAATGCGCCTTCGGGAAGCTTGCCCCCCGCTTTGAACGTCGCATACAACAGCGAGCCGATGGGATCAACGCCGATGACCTGTATATTCGGATTCTTTTCTTTGAGATATTTGGCGGTGCCCGTAATCGTGCCGCCCGTTCCCATCCCGCAGACCAGCATATCAATCTTGCCATGCGTCTGCTTCCAGATTTCGGGACCCGTCGTCAAATAGTGCGCTTCGGGATTCGCCGGATTCCAATATTGTCCCGCCAGCATCGCATTCGGAGTCTCCTCCGAGAGACGTTTCGAGACCGAATAGTACGAGCGCGGGTCTTCCGGTTCGACGGCGGTCGGCGTGATCACCACCCGCGCGCCGAACGCGCGCAAAAGTCGAATTTTCTCTTCGCTCATCTTGTCGGGCATGACAAAAATACATTTGTAGCCCTTGATGGCGGCGGCAATCGCAAGTCCCACCCCCGTGTTGCCGCTCGTCCCTTCGACAATCGTGCCGCCGGGTTTGATGGTCCCCTCACGCTCGGCGCGTTCGATCATGCCCAGCCCGATGCGGTCCTTGACCGACCCGCCGGGATTCATAAATTCCAGCTTGGCGTACACTTTTGCGCGCACGCCGCGCGTCACCTTGTTCAATCGCACCAGCGGCGTTTTTCCGATAGCTTGTACAACATCGTCATAGACTCGGAGCGAGTCCTCTGCAAATATCATCGGTTCCATAGATCAAGATGCCTGTGTCGTTCGTCGCGAATTGGGAAAAAGTATAACACGCCGCAAAACGCGGGTCAAAACAATTTGAGCGAGAGAAACAAAAACCGCGTCACTCGGGCTCTTGGTTTCCCCGGACTGCCAGCGTCAGCCGATACACCCGCCGGCGGTCCCAACCCGACGCGCGGGCAATTTGCTTTACCGCCTCGGAACGCGGCAGATTGTTCCGGGCAAGTTTTGCAAATTCGGCGCGCACGCGCGCCTCATTCCACTCGATTTCTTTGGCTTGTCCGCGCCTTGTTCTCGCCCCGCGTCCTTGCACGACCAACGTAAATTCGCCGCGCGGTTCGTGCGCCAGAAAATGCGCCCGCACCTCTGCCAGCGTCCCTCGCTGGAACTCTTGGAAAAGCTTGGTCAATTCGCGCGCCGCACAAATCTCGCGCTCTGCCCCAAAAATCACTTCCATATCTGCCAGCGCGGCGTTCAACCGGTGCGGCGTTTCAAACATTACCAGCGTGTCGGGCTCGTCCACCAGTTCTCTTAGAAACTTGCGCCGCGCTTGAGGTTCGCGCGGCAGAAAACCGACATAGTAGAACGCGTTGGCGGAAATCCCGGACGCGACCAGCGCCGTCAACACCGCGCTCGGTCCGGGAATGGGAGAGACGCGATGCCCCGCCGCAATCGCCCGACTCACCAGCTCATAGCCCGGATCATTGATGCCCGGCATCCCCGCCTCCGAAACCACCGCGACGTCGTTCTCGTCCAAAACGGCGAGGATCTGTTCGATCTTGGAGCTCTTGCTGTGTTCGAAAAAGGACGTGACGGGTGTGTGAATCCCGAAATGGTTCAACAACTGTTTTGCCGTCCGCGTGTCTTCTGCCGCGATCAATGAAACACCGCGCAGCGTTTCCAGCGCGCGCGGTGAAATGTCTTCCAGGTTCCCGATCGGCGTTCCGACCAAATACAGTAAAGACACAGCTATCCTTTTTGACACGGTCTATTTCGAGCAAGTCGAGGCAATCAATCTGTCAATCGCCCTGTCAAATCTGGTATGCGTCATATTTTTGGTCAAGAGAACGAAACGGCGTTTCCAGCACGCTCGTCGCCGCGCGCCGGACAGGGAACGAAACGGCGTTCGTTCCTTACGGGGCAAAATCGTGACGCACATCCGTCAAATCTGAAATTGCCAGCTAATTTCAGCTGTCAGCTCACGTCAATCCATATAGCTCGGTATACTTTTGCTTCAAATACGCAATATACGACCGTGTCTGCAGCGGCTCGCCGGTAATCCGCACCGCCAATTCATTCAACGTGAATTTGCGGGCGTGCCGATAAATATTGTCCGTCAGCCATTCGCGGAGCGGCGTAAACTCACCGCGCGCAAATTGCTCGTCCATATCGGCAAGCGTCTCGCGCGCCTTTTCAAACAGCTGTGCCGAAAGAATCGTCCCCAGCGAGTATGTCGGGAAATAACCATAAAGCCCCATTGACCAATGCACATCCTGCAGCGCGCCGTGCGCCACATCGGGCGGCGTCACACCCAGATACGACGACATGGCTTCGTCCCACCACGACGGCAAATCCGAAACATTCAACTTGTTTTCGAGCATCAGGTTTTCGGCTTCAAAACGCAGCATCACGTGCAGCGAGTACGTCACCTCGTCCGCTTCGACGCGAATAAATGAGGGTTTGACGGCGCTGACGGCGCGATACATTTTTTCCGCATCCATATCCGCCGAATTTTTGCGAAACGCCTTGCGAAATTTGGGAAAAAAGTATTGCCAGAACGGGCGCGAACGCCCGACCAGATTCTCCCACATGCGCGACTGCGATTCATGCACGCTCAGCGAAGTCCCGCCGCCCAGCCCCGTCCGCTCGAATCGGTCGGGCGACCCAAGCTCGTACAATGCATGTCCGCCTTCGTGGAGCGCGCCATAAAACGCAGAATTGAAAAAATTGGGCAAGATGCGATTGGTCACGCGCACATCATGATTCGAGAACGACGTGCAAAACGGGTGAGGCGCCCTGTCCATGCGCCCGCGCTCGAAATCATAACCGATGGCGGACAATGCTTGTTGCGCCAAAGCCCACTGTCCCTCGGGATCATACGAACGATAAAGCGCCGCATCGTCCACGCGGTCCGCGTTTTCGACGATCGCGCGCACCAGCGGCACGAGTTCGCGCCGCACGCCTTGGAAAATCTCGGCAACCTGCGACGTTTTCATGTCAGGTTCATAACTGTCCAGCAGCGCGTCATAGACCCTGTCTTGATAGCCAATGTATTCCGCTTCGCGCTGTTTCAATTCGATCATCCGCTTGAGATGGTCTTGGAAACCCGCCCAGTTGTTTTCACTGCGCGCGCGCGCCCATGCTGTTGTGCCCAGCCCGCTCGCTTCCGCCAACTCGGCGACAAAGGCCGAGGGCAGTCGTATTGCTTTTTCATAGTCGCGTTTGACCACTCGCGCCAGCGACGCGGTATCATCGTCATAGGGCAAATCGCGCGTCTCGTACGCGAGATCGTCCAACAGCCGCCCTACGCGTTCGTCGGTAAATTGCTCATGTGACAGCCGCGATAGGGTTGCAAGCTGACTGGCGCGCGCGGGCGCGCCGCCGGGCGGCATGTATGACTGCTGGTCCCATGAAAGGACCGCTGCCGCTTTGCCCAGATCGTCCACTTGGGCAAGCAATGTCTTGAGTTCGTCTAGAGATTCACTCATGGTCATGGAAAGAACGTCACGTCTGATTTTGAGCGTCGCTGCTGTGCTGTCTGCGCGCACATTCATATAATAACACACCCGCCGCGACGGCGAGATTCAACGAATCAACCGCCCCCGCCATCGGGATTCGCACCGCGCGCCCCTGCGCCACTATCTCGGCGTCCAGCCCCTCGCCTTCATTTCCAAAAACAAGCAGCAGCGGGCGCGTCAATTCGGCATCCCAGACCGGCGTTGGGGCGCGGTCAGAGGTAGTCACAATTTGCACCGCATGTGCCCGACTCCACCCCAGGACCTCGCCGATGGTCTCGACGCGGACGAGGGGCACAGAAAAAATCGCGCCGCGGCTCGCAGTCACCGCGGCTGGCGCATAGGCGTCCGTCGCCGCGCCGCTCATAATCACCCCGCGTGTCCCCACCGCGTCCGCGGTCCGCAGGATCGCCCCGAGATTTCCGGCATTGCTGACCTGATCGAGCGCCACGAAAACTGCCGCGTCGTCCACTCGCAATTCGTCGAGCGTGCGCGGCACGATCTTGACCACTGCCGCCAGTCCAGTCGCATGTTCACCCCCGGTCACCGCCTCCAGCGCCTCGCGCGAGACCTGCACCACGCGCGTCCCGGCGCGCTCTTGCTGTCGCACGATTTGCCGCGCGGTCTTGCTCGTCAAGATATCCGGCGCGGTCACGAGCATCCGCAGAGGCGCGCCGCTCTGAATCGCCTGCAGCACAGGTTGAATCCCATAGACCAGAAATTCGCCGCGCTGTTCACGATACTTTTTCTGCTGCAGTGCGCGCAACTCTTTGATCAGTGGGTTTGCGCGGCTCGAAATGAGATCGCTCATGGCACGCGGACCACCCCGACGCCCTGCCGGTCAATATAGATTTGTTCGCCATCCTGCGCCTCCAAATAATACAATCGGCTGTGCTCCATCGGCACAAATTGCAGATTGGCGGCGGGCTGCCAGTCTCCTTCGTTGGGGTCGCCAAAGAGGACCAGCTTTCGAAACCGCCGCGGCACAAAAATCCGTTTCTTGGCGTCCGCCGCTTGTTCGGTAAAACTCCTGTATTCGCGCAGATAAAACTCGGGCTGATGATATGCCTGCGAAACGCCCAACAGTGCGGTAGTTTGCGGGTCAAATTCGCGGCGCATGGTCTCGATGCTTTCGGCGAGAAATGTGTCGCGCGTGTGCAGTGCCTGCCAGGTGGGTGTTATCAGCACACTCTCGGGGAGCGACATGAGACGCGCGGGCGCCATGAGAAAAAACAAGACGCCTGTCACAATGATTGCTCCGCCCAGCATACGCTCTACCCTGGCTCTTTGACTCGCCACTGTCTGCGCGAGCAAAATTATCAGCGGCGGCATCACGATCATCAGGTGTCCGGGCTGCTGCAGGTGGACCAGCGTATAGAATCCGAGTGCGGGAATCAACCACAGCAGCAGCACCCGCACCCGCTCGTCCGAAATCCATCTCTGCCATTCAGAGATACGTCGCAGCCCCACATAGAGCAACACAGGCAGACCCAAAGTCAAGCCATACAAGAGGTACGCGACCACGCGGACAAGGTTGCTGCCAAAGCTCTCGAGGGATTGAAGCGGCGAATAACTGCCCAGGTTCGCAGAATAGGAGGCCAAAATGCTGAAATACCTCGCCGGTCCTCCATGCAGCAGCGCCAGCGGGACCAGCCAGACAAGCGCGCCCAGCCCCATCACAACCAGCCCGAGCAGAACGCGCACCCAACCTTGCTTGTACACCGCATACACCCATAGCGGAAAGAGGATGACGGTCGTTTGGGGTCGCACTCCACCAACCAGACCCATCAACGCCGCCGCCACCCACATCGCATTTTTCTGTCCCCTGATTGTCCGATAACATGCCCACGCGATCCCCAGTGCAATCGCAATGTCGGGCGTGTATGGCAGAGCTACCTCTCCATAGAACCAAAAGAGCGGACTCGTCAACAAAAACAGCCCTGCCCAAAGCCCGACGCGCGCACCATACATGTCCCGCGCCAGCAGGTAAATCAACGGCGCCGCGATCGCGCTGGCAATCACGCTGACCCACACAAATGCCGCGTTGGCGTCGGCGGTAATCAAGAGCGCCAACTGCCCAAGCGCCACATACAGAACATATCCGGGAGGATGCGGATGATGCGCCAGGATATTGAACTTTTCCATCGCCAGCGCATAATTCACCGAATCCCAATGATATAGGAATCGGGCACGCAGCGGAATACGGGTCAACAGAACAATCAGAGCAAGACCGAGGGCAATCCAACGCGGGGCGAGGGCAAGCGGCAAATTGGAAGAGGTGGGGATGGGACGAGTCTGGACGGTCATTTTGCAGATAATGTTCGGGCGGCACCTCCTCTTAACTGTCGGCGCGTTTCTCTTGTAGCGCGGGAGCAACCCATTCGGCCTCGCGTTCGCCCAACATCAACACCTCTTTATAATACTTTTTATATCCCAGCGCGTCCAATTTGTGCTTGAAAGCTTCCAGCGTGGCTTTGTCTTCCGCCTCCCAGATTTCCATAAAGGAACCTTTGGTGGTGAGAGTATATCCCAGCGCCGCCGTGACCCCCGCCGCGCTCGCCGCGCGACGGACCCGCGCCGCAAATCCCGCCTGTTCTTCTTCGGTCAACTCTGCCCACTGCGGTCTGAGCTGACCAATGATTATCAATGCGTGTCGTTTCATGAATTGTCTTTGGGCATTTGTGGCGCGGGAATTTGATGTTTGTGTTGTCCGACCAGCACCGCCACCATGCCCCCGCGCTGCGCCACATTTACTACCTGTTTTTGTGATGCGCGCCCCAGAATCGCCAGTCCATATTTGGTGGGTGCCAGTCCATACACCACATAAAAGGGCGTCGTTTGCACCGTCCCATCCATCGCCAGCACCGGAAATTCGTACACCGGAATGCGCGCCAGTCGCTGGACAACCCACGCGCCCGGCTCGCCTACCGCGCGTTCTATCGCCGCCTCCCAATCGCCCTGCGTGATGGATGGACCGATCAACACATCCTCACCGCCGTATGATCGGTTTGGCTTGATCACCAAAAACTCGCGGTTCTCGCGCGTAAATTCCAACAGTCCTGCAAGCTCGCCCATAGGGTCGGTAGTTCGAGTATCGCGCAGCACACGCGTCCACAACACATGGCGTCGAAACATGTTCCGTTCGTCCATCGTAAAGTGCTGCGAGTACTGCGGGTCGGTGAAAATTTCAAAGCACGACTTGTGGTCGAATTCGCCCGCCATCGAACTCACCATTTGATTCTGTCGAAAGAGATGCTTCATCGGGCGCACATTCATCCCGTCCTGTTCCATCTCTGCCAGCTCGCGCACTTCATAATCGCGATAGGCGACGTCAATCAAGTGGTTTTCGTAATAGACCTCATTGTTGCGAATATACAACTCTTCGGGATCGGCGTGATAGACCTCGATGCCGCGCCCGCGATAGAAATGCATCAGGGACTCTTGTTCATTCGGACCATCACCTTCATACTTGGGGTCAATAAAACAAATCGCGCGCCCACTGCGCCCCGTCGCCTCGGCATGGTCCATAATTTCCTGCATAAACGTTTCCCGCAGGTCATCCGTCTTGTGCAGTTCCAAATCGGGCGCAGCCCGCTCCATCATTGGCACGACAGTGCCCAGAATGGTGTCTTCAGAGGCGGGGATGAGATGAATCCCCCCTGC
This sequence comes from Anaerolineae bacterium, assembly GCA_020851635.1. Classification (GTDB taxonomy): domain Bacteria; phylum Chloroflexota; class Anaerolineae; order UBA4142; family SHND01; genus SHND01. The sequence goes on along the minus strand of JADZCJ010000013.1, from coordinate 13,089 downwards.
CCCCACCAGGTTCGGCTCGATGAACGATAGCGAATCCTTGGCGAATGCGGCCGTAAAATCGGCGATTGCATCCAACCGTCCAAAGACGGTGTGAAACTGATTGTGACTCGCGCCCCACGTATCCCACAACCATTTGGCTTCGCCCTCTTCCAGAGGCACAATCCGGCGGACTTGGAAATCTTTGAGATACAGCTCCGGCATCCGCTTGAGCGCGCCCAGCAGCGTCTGAGACACGTAATGCAGATAATTCAACTGCTCCGAAAAAACGGCGACGGGGCGCAGGAGCACATTGATCACTTCAATATTGCCGTCGTGATAATAGACCAGCTCTCGCCGTTTGGATTCGTCATGCACCGCCCGGCTCAGCGCGCGCACCTCCTCCGCGGGCAGCGCGGCAAAAATCTGTCGCAGATACAGGTCCAGCGAGACACCACGCAGACCATATTCATCGGGGCTAAAGGGTGAATTTGGGCGGCTGCTCATCAAGAGCGAGTGTAATTCGAATTAGGGGGGGCGTCAATGGGGGCACAAACCCGGGACCGCAAATCTCCGACTTGACCCCTCCCTGGGACCGCAAATCTCTGATTTGCCCCCTCCCCCAGGACCGCGGGGCCGCAAATCTCCGATTTGCCCCCTTGCCCTTTTCTCATTCCCCCCGAATGAGCTGCCGCAACACCTCATATGCGGGTTTGAGCGCATAGTCGGCGCGCACAATCCCAAAATGTCCTTTGGGGTCATTCCCCGCGTTGCGGTCCTGCAGTTGATACCAAAAGATTGTCGGCGTCAGGTCCCACAATTGCGTATACACCAGCTCGAGCCATTTCGCCGCGTCCCCTTCTGTCTGTATCGGCGCCGTCTGCCACCAGGGCGCGTCGGTGGGCACACCCAACTCTGTCAGCCACAGCGGCACACCCTCGTCGTCAAACTTGGTCATTACGGCGCGTGTCGCCGCGATCTTGGTCCGCAGGGTCTCGATCCCCCCATTCGGCAGCATATAAGGATGGATGGCGATAGCGTCAAAATAGCCGCGCGCCCCCGCCTCGTACACGCGCTCGATAAAATTACTCGCAAGCCCGGAATCGTCATTCCCTTCGACCCCGTTGCTGCTCATTCCCCCCATGATCACGACCGCGTTGGGGTCTGCATACTTGGCGGCGAGATACGCTTCCTGTATCAGAGCGACATACCGCGCCGGGTTTGGCTCGGGTTTCCAAAAGCTCGCCGTGTTTGGCTCGTTCCACAACTGCCAGACGCGCACCTCATCCTTGAAATGGTCCACAACCGCGTATGTATAGCGCGCATAGTCAAAATTATGCAACGGTTCGGAATACAACCGCACGCGCCAGTCGCTCGATTCCTGCGCCGACGACGCCCACCAGCTGACGTAATCAATGATCCCCATCATTTCCAGATCGTGCGCCCGCACAATCTCGACCACACGATCATAGTCCTCGAATCTCCATTCGTCAGGCGTGGGATTCAACATATCCCAGTTAAAATCCATCCGCACCGCTTGAATCCCCGCTTCTTGCATCAACTGCGCGGCGCGTTCCACATCGTCGAGCGTCGGATAATACGGCGACCGCCGTCGTTCCAAATGCGCGGTAACCCCATATTTCCAATCGGGCATTTGCGGCGCGTCAAACGCGACGATACGGCGGGCGACGCGCACATCCTGCCCCGCCGAGTCGGTCACAACAAGCGCGGCGTTATATGCCTGCGCGTCTTGAAAGACAAAGGGCGCCGGAGCGGCGTCGGCGCTGTCAACGGCGTTATCCCCGTCAAAATCCCACTCGTACGCATACGGCGGCGTCCCACCCGTGACCTCGGTAGAGAATGTGACAGTAAAAGGAGCGCGACCCGAAACCTGTCTATACGATTTTTCGGCGTCAGGCAGAATGTGCGCCGCGAGCGCGGGCACGCGCGTTGAAGGAATCGGGGTCGAGGTGGGAACGGGGGTGGGGGTCGGTGTGGGAGCGAATACAGAGCAGGCGGTCAGCAAGAGTAGAAAAGAGAGCAAGGCGAACGTGAATTTCATCGAGGGTGATTATAACCCACGTTCGATTGCCGTAACCTGTGGAGCACGGATTTCGCGGAAACAATCAAATTTTCGAGTGCAAAGATGCCAACCGCTATTCACTATGTCGTCAGATTCGCCTCCAGCTCGGCGAGCGACTTGGCGACGGCACGCAGAGCGCGGCGGCGCGTCCGGTTAAACGTGCCCTCACTGATATACAGCTTGGACATAATATCTCGGTTCGTTTCACCCTCGACATACGAATCGTGCAAGATGATATAGAGGTGCCATTCGCGCGGCGGCACCTGCAACCCTTTCGGCAAGGGTGTATCGGGACGCAGCTCGCTCACCGCTTCCGTCAAGGTTTCACCCAGCGCTTTCCCCCGATCCAGAAACGTGACCGGCGAGCCGTCTCGCCTCTGTTGCACTCGCGTCTGCACCACGCGCAGCTGCGCTAATTCGTGCTCGCCCAGATATGGCAAATCATGCAAGTTGCGCAGGGCATCCTCGACCAGCGGCACCAGTTTTTCCTCGTCCCATCCCTCAGCCCGTGTCGGCTGCGGCATCGCCCGCTCCGCCAACATGCGGTCCACTTGCAACTGCAGTGTCCGTTCCCGCGTTCGAAAGTCCTGCACCAGCTCGTTCAAGCGCGCCGCATTTTCTTCTTGCGCCGCGACGCCATGAATCACACGAGCCACCTGGTCGCCCAGATCTTCCAACAACTCCAGGTCCGCCTCGTTGTAGGGTGTCGCGCTTTCGCGCTCTCCCAGCACGATCGCGCCAATCTGTGTGCCGTCGGCAAACAACGGAATCAAAAGCTTCATGTCTTGCAGATTCTTGCGCGCGGGCAGGACCAGTCCAATGATCTCGGTCGCCGCGAGGGTCTGTTGGGGAAAGGTCTGGGCAAACGCGTGCGCGTCATGCGTCGCTTCCACAACGAATTGATCGCCGCGCCGCACCGCAATAAAGCCGCGCCGGATGCGCAACACGCGGCACAAGGAATTGAGAATCGTATTGAGCCGTTCGTTGAGCGTCTGCCCCGCCCCTGCTTCCCGCGCCAGCCCGCGCAAGTTCGAGCGTAGGCGTTGAAACTGCCTTTGGTAAAACACACGGTCCAGTGTCAACCTCAGACGGTCAAACAGCGAATTTGCCATCACGGTGCCGACCACCGTCAACGCGAGCACCAGAAAGGGGACCTGTCCCGCCAGATAGAATCCCCAAACGACCAAACAATAAAACACGGTCAGCGACCCTACGACAAGCAGCGTATACAAAAAATCTCGGTCAATCGGTCGCCCTTCGAGCGTCGCGTTATAGCGCGCCACGGTATAACCAAACAGAAACACCCCGGCAAAATATCCGATATCGGGAATGAGAAACGGAATACCCAACACAATGAGCGTTCCGAATGCCACGATCGCGCCGGCGAGCGCCTCAAGCAGCGTCGCGGCGATCAGCGCATTGAATTGTCCCTCCAGATTGGGATTCAGATTTGCCTTGCGGGCGTGCCACAAATTCCACAGCGAAATCCCAAAACCCAATACCAGCAGCGGCAATATCAAATAATAGGCGGGACCGGAGACGCGGGTGTTGGTATAGAGTGGGTCCGCGACCTGCGCGCCAAACAGCAGATCGGTAAAGATGCCAAGCGACGCAATCACAGTCGCGAGCAGATAGCCGAGCGGCACAATACCCCACCGCATCCAGTTGGCGCGAAAGTTCGAGGGTAGCAGCAAAAAGGTCAGGTGAATCCACAGCGGGACGATAAAAACAATGAGCGCCCGCATCCAGGTGAACGGACTCTCTGGCATGTTGAGCGCGAGCGCGCTCTGAAAAAAATACGCGGCGAGCACCCAGAGCGTACAGGCGGCGAGCCACGCCGTCACGCTCGTGCGACTGCGTGTCGTCACATACAGCCCCAGCCAAAGCGAGATCGCCAGCGCGATCAGACTGACAGTCGTCGTAAGGGAACTGAGTGTCAGCATCGTAATGTCCTGCCGCTCTTTCTAATGCGGGAGAGATGTTTCGCCGCTCCCCGATAGGGGGATTTTACCTCACAATCAGATCCGGAAATGTCAAAAGCGATACAAATTGTCCGACGATGCGCTCCATTTTTTCCCGCGCCGCAGCTTTGCCCACCCCCGCCTTGTTCGAATAGTCTGACCACGATTCGATCTCCGGCGCGACGGCAATACAGTTGGTCTCGCGCAGACGCTGGAGCTGCTCTGCTGTGCGCACGTTTGTCAAGGAGCTTTCAATCGCATACGGACTGCGGCGCGCGGGCTCGATGGTTTCAAAATTGTCGAGCGTCTCGTCAAAGCGAATCCCAAAGTTGGGGTCATAAAAGATCAAGCGAACGCCCGGCAGTTTCTCTGAAGCAAATTTCTGTCATGAGACGTCATAATTTCACCTCGTTTGCACTGCCAATGGCACACTCACAGCCGCCAAATTCCGCCATTCCGGAAAATTTTGATGAAATTGCTTCAATGGCACAAAAAAACCGCACATCAAGTGTGCGGTGGGAACAGACATAGAATTGGCAGCAATTGACCTTATTTTCTGCGTGGCGGCGCAGTCAGAAACGCCCACAATGTCGGAAAGCGCGATTTCAGCAGCAAATGATCGTCCGTTTCAGGGTTGTGTGACGTCAAGAACAAGAGCGCAAAGATCGCGCCAAACAGCGCCGCCGCCCACATTTGCATCACCAGACCCATTACAATCGGCAAAAACAGCAGCGCGACGCGCATGGCAAGAAAATTGCTGCGGGTGATCATCCGCGCGCCGAGATAAATCAGCGTCACGATGACAAGCGAGAGCGGCGAATAGACCGCCAACGCCGCCGCCCCAAGCGTGTTTCCCCGTCCCCCGCGCCAACCGAGCCAAACGCTCCACCGCGTCCCGGCAAAGGCAGCTATCACCGTACAGCCAATCTCAAAATCGCTCGCTCCCAGCGCGCGCGGGACAAGCGCCGCCGCGACGCCTTTTGCCGCCTCGAGCAAAAAAACAAGCGCCGCCGTCCACCGATGGACCGACAGCGCCGTATTCAATACTCCAACATTCCCCGACCCCAGATCGCGCAAATCCTGCCCACTCACCAACCGCGTCAGCAGCCAGGCGACGGGGACCGAACCGATGAGATAACCGAACGCGATGAGCCAAAGGAGCATGGGTCAACCAGATGACGAGGAATACCAAAAAACAAGCCATTGACTGCTTTGCCGCTACATGTTTCGTCGTTCCCCTGTCTCCCCGAGAGTCATCTCTAACCTCGGCTTTTTACTTGTCCCGTTTTACGATAAACCGGTCAAGATCATTGCATGCGGCCGTATTTGGAAAAATCGCGCTTGCTTCGGCATGGACCGCCTGCCCATTGTAGCGGCGGGAAATATGCGTGAGAAAGAGCTGTTTGACATTTGCCTCGCGCGCGGTCATGGCGGCTTCGGCGGCAGTGATGTGACCATGTTTGCGCGCGATATCACGGTCTTGCGATAGATAGGTCGCTTCCATCACCAGCCCATCCGCATTTAGCGCTGGCTCAATGACCTCGTTGCTGCGCGCCAGGTCGCCCACATACACGAACTTGGTGCCGGGCACCAGGTCGCCCAGCACCTGTTCGGGGTTTACCACCCGCCCATCCGCCAGGGTTATGCTTTCGCCCGCCACCAGACGCTTGCGTTCGGGTCCCACCGGCACGCCCAACTCTTGGGCGCGCTCGACCAAAAAGGGGCGTCTGGACAATTCTTCAAAGACAAAGCCGAAATTGCCCGTCCCCCGATGCAGGACGCTGAACGCGCTGACCTTGAGATTCTTTTCCCGCACCAGTACGCCGGGCTTGATCTCGATAAACTCGATATCAATTTCAACCTCTTTGCCCCGCATGACGACCTTCATCAGATCGCGCACGCGGTCCAGCGCCCACCGTCCGCCATAAATTTCCAGTTTCGAGTCAACAGGCACATCCCATTGGCTGAGCGTGGATGCCAGCCCGCCGATGCCCAGAATATGGTCCAAATGCCCGTGCGTCAAAAAGATGCGGCGCAGGTCCTTGAACCCCACGCCGCTCTTGAGGATCTGGCGCTGTGTGCCCTCTGCGCAGTCGAGCATAAAGCGCGTCCCCTCGTGTATGAGCAGCGTAGAGGTCAGGTTGCGTTCCGCGCTGGGCGCCGACGCTGACGTGCCGAGAAAGACAAGTTCAAACATATGCCATGAGAATCTGCCACTCGGTGTGGCAAGGTCTCATTATAACGATAAACACGCGCAAGGAAAAATAAACGCGCCAATGAGACTGTCAGGTCCGGGGCGCAGATAAAAAAAGGGGGGGGGGAAAAAAGAGGCGCCACCCCCGATTTTCAAGGATGACGCCGAATTCGTCCTGGGTGAGGCAGAATCGCCGATTCCCCATGCAGGGAACCCTTGAATCTGCCTCATGGCTTTGCCGGCGCTGGAGGGCGAGTGTTTTGACGACTCGGCGTCGAGTGTCAACGGGGGACATCATGGTCCCCTTTCCGTCAAAGATGCCCGGAAAGGGATGCCCGCGACCCGCTTGTTCGCAACCGGCGACGCAAGTCCTGCCGCTTTTGGGGCGGCAAGAACCGCTACCGCATAAAAAACAGAGCAACGAATTTGGTTCGTTGCTCTGTAGCATCAAGGCATAGTAACACGCTGAAAGATAAGGCGATAATTGACGTGCCGCTTCATGGGCATAATCATCCCATATACGCGGTCGCTTGGAATCGAATCGTCAATGCGCGCGCGATACCCCGCGCCATACATGGGCCAGTTGTAATTGCACTCGCAATAGTCACCCTTGGGTTTTTGATCCGAGTACATGTCGAGCCGTTCCATCTGCACGGTCCCACTGTCATCCCATGAGATCTCGACGACTTTGTCTTCGACCCGCTTGCCTTCTTCGTCTACGAGTGAAACGTAAATATTGTGGTCATCGCCCGACTCTTGACCAGGGGCTTCAAACTTCATACTGACCAGGCGCCAGTACTTTTGTCCGCTGGGCACAACAGCTTCGGTAAACCCAACTCCTGTCAAAAGAGCATCTGACGCGGTCGGACCTACGCGCGGGTCCCATTCGCGCGGCGGGAGAGGCGGAATATTTGCCGCCGCCGGACCTGCCAGGATCAATGCCTCGGGCGATACTGCCTGTTCTTCGGGGCTTGATTCCACGGGCGCCGCTACCGCCTTGCGAACGGGAACAGCAGTTGGTTCAGGCGTCGGCGGAACGGGCGTCGCGGTCGGTGGCAAGGGTGTCGCGGTCGGTTCTTTCACCGCTTGCGCGATTTTTATGCCAAAGATCGGCTGCCTAAGCACGTTGGTGATCGGCAGTTCCTGGCTGGGTGCGCCATTGTTGTTGCCGCCGCCTGCTCCGGCGGTGACGACAGCATAGATCAGCCACAACGGCAGCATCACCACAATCCACAACGCAAACAACGCCACGAGCACCGATGCGATCTTGTTCCCAACGCTCAAGTTTGAATACCATGTCAAGAAACCGGGGCGGCTGTTGCGCGTGCCCCTTGCAAGATGCGCGGCTCCAACGCGGGGCTGCACAGGTCGCGCCGTCGCGGCAGGCATCGGGCGCACCACGTTGCCCGTGCGCTCCCACGGCTTTGACGGAGCAGGACGTACGCCAACCGCCGTTCCCGGCAGTGGCGCGGCTTGCGCTTTGGCTTGTGCCGGGGCTTGAGGCACAGCGGGACGCGGCGCATAGGTGCTGTGACCATTCCCTCCGTTTCCATTTCCACCATTACCGGTCGCAGGGCGCGGCGCATAAGATTTCTGTGGGACTGGCTGGGGCTTGACATATGCCGGTTGGGCATATTGCGGTTGAGCCGGACGCACCGATTGCGCCGATTGCGGGCGCTGGACGCGTTTGGTCGCGCGCTCCAATTCTTGTGCCATCCGTCGCGTGACGCTCAATGCCAGCGCGGGATACGTTGCCAGCATGCGGTCAAAATCGGGCTTGGTGATCGTCCACAATTCCAAATCGCCGACGGCTTGTACCGTTACAGGATAGACACTGTTTTGGACAACTGCCTGCTCGCCAAACGATTGCTGTGGTCCGAGCAAATCCAGAACGATTGTCTGTCCATTTGGTCCCTGGGCAATCTCACGCGCTTCGCCGGATTCGACAATGTAAACAAATTGAGCGGGCTGTCCCGCCATACAAACCGTTTCGCCCGCGCGCATGCGCAGGGGCTGCACATATTTCGACACCTGGCGCAGTTCGGCTTGCGCAAGCCCGCTAAACAGACTCAATTGGCGCAAATGCCGTTCGATCCCGTCACCCTCGGCGCTGCCCAGACGTGACGAAAGCGCACGCGAGAGCGCGAGCGACAAGGCGGGATGTTGAACGATCAACTCGTCATATTCAGTCTTGTAGAGGACCCAAAGAGTCGTGTCGTCAATCGCCTTGGCAGCTTCGGCGCGAGTGCGCCCCGTCAAGAGCGCCATCTCGCCGAACGATTCGCCCGAACCGATGCGGTGAAGCAGTTCCGCTTCGGTCGCCGCATCCGAAATCAACTTGACGCGCCCTGATTCGCAAAAATACATGGCGTCGCCCGGGGTGCCCTCTGCATACACCAATTCGCCCGCCGGATAATGCCGCAAGACCAAACGTTGCGCTATGGCATCCAACGCCTCACGGTCGGCATCCTGAAACAACGGCAGCGCGTGGAGGCGCTCTACGGCGCCGGCTTGGTCCTGAACGCCGAGACGCTCTGCCATCGCGCGCGAGAATGCCAACTTGAGCGTCGGCTGCTCATTGATCAGGTCGAGGTAATCATTCCGTGCCAGCACCCAGGCGTTCACATCCGTCACGGCAAAACCCGTTGCGGGAAACGGTTTACCCGTAATCAGCACCGTATGCCCGACCAGTTCGCCTTCCCCCAGTTCCTCATAGGTTTCGCCCTCTCGCGTGGCGGTGATGACCCGCACCACGCCGCTTTCGATGAGAAACGCGGCTTCGGGCTCGTCGTGCGCCTCGAACAAGGACTCGCCCCGCGCAAACGCGCGGAACTGCAGGCGTCGAGCCAGGGCACGCGCATCAGAATCAGATAGAGAGGTCAACAAAGAGTTGGACGAGAGTCGTTGGGTGACGAGATACTCGTCGAGGTGGGCGACGCGTGTGCCGAGCGCCGCGCTGAATTTCAACCCGATAGAGGGATATTGCAGAATGAGGTCGTTCAAATCGTTGCGGTAAAGGGCGAGCAGACTACAGGTTGTCGCCGCCCGCGAGCAAGTCGAGTAGGGGCGGTTCAACAACATGTCCACTTCGCCAATCACGCTGCCTGCGCCGAGATTTGCCAGCGCAATGGGTCCCTGGGCGGTCTCGCCTTCCAATTTGACCCAGCCCTGAACGATAATGGCCAAGAGCTCCGCCGGTTTATTTGCGGAAAAGATAATGCTGTTGGTGTTGTATTCGAGATGACGAAGACGGCTGCTCAAAAGTTCGCGCTCGTCTTCGGATAGTCGGGCAAATAACGGTACTTGGTCAAGCGGTTGTGGTATCACGAGCTGTCGGTTTCCTCAAGTCCCGGCGGACAAATCCTGCCAGATGCCAAAATTTGTCACATCGCGCCACTGCGATCAGGACTTTTTGACCTGGGAGGTCCGGGTGACCTCGATTCGATAGGAACGCCCTACGGCGCCCCAACTTGGCGAAAAACCAGGTGCCAGCCCTGCGTCGCCGCAGGGTTGGAGCCACATTCTACAACATTTGCATCTATCCGCAAATCATTTATGACGGCGCTTTTAGCATTTTCTAACAAATGCAAGGAATATGTGCCCGGCGTCACGGTCACATCCCCAAAGCCGGGTCCCCGTTCGGGCTTTAGACCTGTGAAAAATTGCTCATTTCCCAGCCCGGAATTGACCTCCACACCAACCCCCGCCAGCCCATTTCCGGCGACATCCTGGACCTCCACCCAGATCGCCGCCCCTCCTCCGACCGCCGCACAGTCCAGCGCGCGCCGCGAGACCAACTCAAAGGATGGAGCGTTCGGGTTTGGCTCGCTGGTGGGCGGAAGCGGGGTGGGGAACGGGGTCGGCGGCACGGTGGTGGGAACGATGGCAGTGGGCTCCAGAACTATAACCGTGACACGCGGGACCGGCGTAAGGTCGCGGGTTGGGCGAGGCGTGGACGTGGGACGCGCGAGCGCGGCCCGGGGTCCGTCAAGGTCCAGACGCAACTTGACGAGCGCTTGCTGTGTCAAGACGTTGGATTCGGTCTGCGCCAGCTCGGACAGACGCGCTTTGACGTCAGGCAGCTGCAGATAATAGAGCCGCCGATTGGCAAGTTCAAAAGCATTCTCGACCGCATACGAGGACGCAATCATACGGAGCATTTCATCCTTGTCACTCGCGCCGAGATCATACGGCTGAGCATCGGTATAACTCACCGGAAAAACATACCACGCGATAAAGAGTCCGACGCCGATACCGGCAAGCAAAGCAAGCAGCCAACTAAACAAGAGTGGGCGATACGCAGAGTCAGTGTTGCCTCGGTGGCGCGGCAAGCCCGCCTGTGCGGGGTCTGTCGCGCGCGCATCATGCCGGCGCGGAAACCGCCCTTGATCTGACATGTTGAGAACCGCGCGCTAGAGTGGGATTCCAACGCATTGCGGTATGGGCGTCATTGTTCAAGACGGCGTTCGAGGTCGCCGCAATGACGCGAGGCGTCTGGATCGCACACAAAAGTGGGAGTGCGTGCGAGGATTACCAGGCAAAATGTTTGGATTAACGTGCCGATACCATTATAATCGTGCGAGTGCCGAAGGGGGGAGTCGAACCCCCAAGAGGAGTAACCTCACACGATTTTGAGTCGTGCGCGTCTGCCAGTTCCGCCACTTCGGCAAGTGTCATTACTATATCGCGAAAAACCCAAATGTCAACTGTTTTGGACCCCCGGTAGAGAATCAAGTGCGCGCATGAAACAAGTTACGGTCACAAGATGGCACGCGCGCCGCCCGCAATTTTCATCGGTCCAGCGTCGCGCGCCCTGATTGTATGAACGAACCCGACATGATCGTCGCGGCACAGCAAGGCGACGTGCCGTCCTTTAATCAACTCGTCCGCGTCTACCAAACCATCGTCTATCACACGGCATACCGAGTGTTGGGCGATGGCGATGCCGCGTCCGACGCGACACAGGATGCGTTTATCAACGCATACAAGAATATCCGCTCTTTTCGCGGCGGCTCGTTCAAGGCATGGCTGCTGCGCATTGTCACCAACACATGCTACGACCAGCTGCGCGCCAAAAAGCGCAAGCCAACGGCGTCACTCGACGCCCTGCTGATTGACCCCGACAACCCTGCCCCCGGGCTGGGCGAAGCGCAAGAAGAATCTCCCCACGACCATGCCGAACGTTCAGAGCTCGCCCTCTGGATTAACAAGGGTTTGCAAACCCTGCCTTATGACCAACGCATTACACTGGTGCTCTCGGACATTGATGGTTTCGCCTATGAAGAAATCGCCACTGCCACAGCTACCAATGTTGGGACCGTAAAATCACGCCTTTCGCGTGCCCGCGCTCACATGCGAGAATTCCTCCTCCAGCAGCAGGAACTTTTGCCCGATTCGTTACGTCTAAAGCATAGAACGGGGGAGAGTCCAGATCTCCGAGTAGAGAATGTTTAAGCGAAAAAATCAGATTCAAGATATGGATGCTTATGTCGAAGAGCGTCTGTCCGATTTTCTGGACGGAACGCTCAGCGACCAAGAGCAAGAAATTGTCAAAGCTCACCTGGCTTCTAGCGAGCGCGCCCGCGCGTCTTACGAGTCACTGCAATACACGGTCAGCTTGCTCAAGCAAACGTCCGCGCCCGTGCTGCCGCGCCAATTCACTCTGCCGGTCACATCACACGCGCCGGCGCGCGCGACCCCCGCATGGCTCGTATGGGGACTGCGCGGAGTTGCTGTTGCCGCCACCGCGGCGTTCGTATTGCTGTTGACCGCAACACTGTTTCGTCAAACTAGTCCGAATCAGGCGCTCGAGCAAGCCGCGCCGATGGCGGCTGCTCAACCATCGCCGTCCGTGATGATCGCGCTTGCGCCTACACCGCTTCCAACCTTTCCGGCGCAGTCACAAAGTGATCAGGTAGTGACACAGACGCTGCCCACAGCTTCGCCGATCATGATTACCATCGAACCACCCACCGATACACCCGAACCTGTATCCACTCTCGCGCCGGTCCCTGCCGAATCAAACAAGGCACAACCTACGGGATTGCCCTCTGCGCCCGCGCAGGCTCCGCTTCCGGCTGCCGCTCCGCCGGAACCAACAGTCGCTGTCAGCGCAGAACTTGCGCCGCCAACGCCGACGGCTGTTCGCGAAACCACCGATGCTTCGGCAGCAGGCAGCGTGCTGAATCAAAACACGCCCGTACCTCAACCCGCGACATCGGAATCCAACGCACAGCGCACCACGCGCGCGGTCGCCGTCGGGGGCATCATCACTGCGACGCAGCTGCGTGTGCGCACCGGTCCCGGCATCGAATATCCCCCCATCGGAGAATTGAAAAGCGGGGATATTGTAAAAATCCTGGGGCGTGACGAGAGCAGTGCGTGGTTGGTCATCGAGTATCCGCAAAATCTCGAAACCGGCATTGGCTGGATCGGTGCGCTCTTTGTCAAGCATGACCCGCCGATAAACAGCTTGCCCGTTTATGAACCACAGGAACCCATCACGACCGAAAATGAGCCGACGACACAGGTCCCCGAACCGACGGAAACATCTGTTAATGACTCTACGCCAACCAGGACGCCGACCGAAACGCCGACCGACAAGCCCGCGCCGGTGCCAACCCGAGACTCTGACGAACCGATTGCGCCCGACATTACAGAGACGCCCGAGCCGTAACGATTGACAGAAACACAAGCTGGAACCTCAAGCTCCAAAACGCCGTGCCGCGTGGCACGGCGTTTTTTGTTTTACCATGCGTCGCATATAATCCATATGCAATGTTTACGTTTATGCCAAACGACTCTTGGAATGCAACCTCTCTGTTGGGCGAGTTTGCGCGCCCTGCTTTGCGCCCAAATTTTTCCGTGCGCGAGAT
>JADZCJ010000012.1 GCA_020851635.1 Anaerolineae bacterium | reverse complement strand
GTGACGCACACCCCTGTGTCGCTGCGTAGGTGAAATGGGTATAATTTTGGCGAGATCGAGTGCGGGTCTGGAGCGCGATGAAGCGAACCGTTCAATTTATTCTTTTTGGTCTGATCATGGTTGGAGTTGTAACGGGTGTTTTGATGGCGCCAACACCCGCCATGCCTCGCGTGTTGGCGGCGCAGCCCACGCCGCAACCTACATTTTTTCCCCCGAAAATTCCCATCGAGTCCATGCAGCATCGCGACTCGCATAAAGGCGTCAACCTCTTGCCCATCGAGCAGACCGAACGATTGTCGAACAAACCCTGTATCGGCGGCAAGGCAAATGATCTGTATCCTTGTTTGAATGTGGATTTGCTCGCCTTTATGCCGCTTGCCGATCTCGGCGGCGGGCTTGCCAGCAGCAGTTGGGGTTGGACCGACCCGGACACGCACAAGGAATATGCGCTGTTGGGGCGCACCAATGGCACGTCCTTTGTGGATATCAGCGACCCCGAGAATCCGATTTATCTCGGCAATTTGCCAACGCACACCAAGGCCTCCTGGTGGCGCGAACTCAAGACCTATGGCTTTTATGCGCTGATCGTTTCGGACCGGAATGGCGCGCACGGACTGCAAATTTTTGACCTGCGCCAACTGCGGAATGTGCCCAATCCACCCGCGAAATTTTCGGAAACCGCGCACTATGCGGGCTTTGACAACGGGCATACGATCACGGTGAACCCGGAGACGGGATATGCCTATGTGAACGGCAGCAACACCTGCAACGGCGGCTTGCATATTGTGGACGTGCGCGACCCGCTCAACCCCAAATTCGTCCGCTGCTTTGGGAGTGACGGTTACACTCACGACTCGCAATGTGTCCTCTATCACGGACCCGACGCGACTTTTCAAGGGAGCGAGGTTTGTTTCAACGCCAATGAAGATACCTTGACACTGGTGGATGTGACCGACAAGCAGAATCCGAAGCAAATCGCGCGCAAGCCCTACCTGGATGCGGGCTATACCCACCAGGGCTGGTTGACCGAGGACCAGCAGTATTTTGTTGTAGACGACGAGTATGACGAAGTGCTTTTTGCCCACACATCCTATACCTATATTTGGGATGTGCGCGATCTCGATAACCCGCAGCTCATCGGCACGCATCACGCGAAATCACGGGCAATTGACCACAACCAGTATATTGTCGGCGACCGCCTGTATCAGGCAAATTATCGCGCGGGGCTGCGCGTGTTGGACGCCTCGAATGTAACTGCCGGAAAACTGCGCGAGGTCGGTTTTTTTGATATTTATCCTGCCGACGACAGACCGGAATTCAACGCGGCGTGGAATGTCTATCCGTTTTATGCCAGCGGCGTGGTGACGATTGCGGGCATCGAGCAAGGGCTGTTTATCGTACAACCACAGCCCGAACCGAACCCGCCGCCTTGTTCCCACAAGCCCGGCATGACGACGGACGCGACGCCACCAAATAATACGATGTTGAACAAAACGCGTGTGCGGCTGAAATGGCAGGCGGAGCCGTGTGCGTCGAGTTATACGGTCTTGTTGTATGAATTCACGGGACAGAGCAAAATCCTGCTGGAGCGCGTGAATGTGACCAAGACCAGGTATCTCACGCCCGAATTGGAGCATGGCAAGATGTATGTCTGGCGAGTGCGGGCATGCAACGCGTGGGGCTGCCACAAGGGTCCCATTCAAAAATTCATGGTGCAGTAAAAAAACGGCGGTGCGAAAACTCGCACCGCCGTTTTTAGAATCCATGCCGCGCCGCGACCTCACCCACCTGTCGGAACGAGTCCTTGAGCGCGGGATAGAGTTTGCGGTAGACCTGATAATAGTCGCCATACACCGACACGGCGGGTCCGGGTTTGACCGCGTCGGTGACGACGATGGTCGCCGCACACGCCGCCTCGACGTTCGCATACACGCCCGCGCCCACTCCCGCCAGCAGCGCCGCGCCGAACGCCGCGCCCTCGGTGATATTCACCAAAGCGATTGCGGAATCAAACACATCGGCGAGAATTTGACGCCACAACGGACTGCGCGCGCCGCCGCCCGACGCGCGCACCTGTGAAATGTCCAACCCCAACGCGCGCATCAGTTCCAGCGAATCGCACAAGCCATACGCGACTCCCTCCAACACCGCGCGCACAAAATGCTCTTTGCCATGCCGCAGGGTGATGCCAAAAAATGTGCCCCGCGCGTGCGGGTCCGGATACGGGGTCCGTTCACCCGAAAGATACGGCAAAAAGATCAAGCCCTCGCTGCCCGCCGCAACGCGCGCCGCTTGCGCCGTCAAAATATCATACACATCGCGGTTTTCCAGCCGCGCGCGCTCGCGCTCTACCGCGCCGAACGCATCACGAAACCAACGGAATGAACCGGCAGCGGACAGCATTACGCCCATCAGGTGCCATTTGCCCGGCACGGCGTGACAAAATGCGTGGAGCAGACCGTTCGGTTCCAGCCGGTACGAGTCGGACGAGGCAAACACCACCCCCGATGTGCCGAGCGTGGCGCTGACGATGCCCTGCCGGATAATCCCTGTGCCCACCGCTTGCGCCGCCTGGTCGCCGCCGCCGCCCACTACGGGCGTTCCTTGCAACAAACCCGTCTCAAGCGCGGCTTGTGCGGAAATTTTCGCGCTGACGACGGGTGATTCGTGTACCGCGGGCAGCCACGCGCGGGGAAGGTTGATCGCCTTGAGCAAATCGTCCGACCATGCGCGCTGCGCCACATCCAACAGCGCAGTGCCCGACGCATCGGACATCTCGGTCGCATACGCGCTCGTCAATTTGTAGCGCAAATAATCCTTGGGCAAAAGGACGTGCGCGGCGCGCGCATACACCTCGGGTTCGTTCTCGCGCACCCACAAGATTTTGGGCGCGGTAAAACCGGGCAGGACGGGGTTGCCGATGAGTTGGAGCAGACTTGATGCGCCGCCCGCGCGCTCGGTGATTTCCGCACATTGTTTGGCGGTGCGCTGGTCGTTCCACATGATGCACGGGCGCAGCACGTCACCGTCCGCATCCAACAACACCAAGCCGTGCATCTGTCCCGTCAGCCCGATGCCCGCAATCTCTGACGCAGGCACTTGTTCCAGCACACGCCGGACCACGTTGATACACGCTCGCCACCAATCGTGGGGGTTTTGTTCCGCCCACAAGGGACGCGGCGTGAAAAACTCGTATTCGTCGCTCGCGGTGGCGGCAACCGCGCCGCGCTCGTCAATCACCAGCGCCTTGGTGGCGGTGGTGCTCACGTCAATGCCGAGGAGATATGCCATGGGGGTAGTTTTGAATTTGTCCCGGGGTGTCAGGACGGTATGCGGGCTTTGAGGCGCATGATACGTTGATACGATTGGTCAATGCGTTCGGGCGTAACCTTGCCGTCACGGACGAGTCCCTGAATGATGCCGACCGTGCGCGCGCCGAGTTCCGGGTCATGCACCAGGTTGTTGGCAATCGCCAGGATATCCACGCCCGCATTGATGGCGAGTTCGATGGCGCGCGCATAACCAAAGTCGTTGCGGATCGCGCCCATTTGCATGTCGTCCGAGATCACCACCCCGTCAAAGCCGAGCTGTTCGCGCAAGATGCCTGTAATAATCTTGTGCGAAAGGGTCGCGGGATAATCGGGGTCGAGGTTGGAATTGAAAATGTGGGCGGTCATGACCGCATCGGCAAGCCCCGCCTTGATGAGGTCCCGATACGGCTCGAGTTCGCGCGCTTGCCATGTCGTCGTCACATCCACCAGCCCCAGGTGCGAGTCGCCCGTCGAACTGCCGTGTCCGGGAAAATGTTTGAGCGTGGTGAGAATACCTGCGGCATGATACCCCTCGATTTCTGCCGCCGCTTGCGCCGTGACGATTGCCGGGTCGGCCGAGAAACTGCGCTCGAATTTTGCAATGATGGGGTTGTCGGGGTTGACCGCCACATCCACGACGGGCGCGAGGTTCCAGTTGATGCCCAGGTCGCGCAATAATTCTCCCTCGGTCTCTGCCGCGCGGCGAGTCAGAGCCGCGTCATTCATGTCCCCATAATATTTTTGCGATTGCGTTGTCGGAAAACCTTTGCGTTCGTTTAGCCGCGAAATCAGTCCGCCTTCCTGGTCAATGCTGATGAGGAGTGGTATGGGCGATATCGCCTGGAGCGATTGATTCAACGCGCGCAGTTGTTCCGCCGATTCGATATTACGGACAAAGGTTTTTAGTTCCGAGTCGTACTGGAACAAGACGACCGACCCGATTTTACGGTCGCGCAAATCGGCTGCGAGGGAGTTGTCGGGCGTGAGGGTCATGCCGCGAAAACCGAGCATGAGCATTTGTCCGATTTTGGTGTCGAGGTCAACGACGGGAGCAGGGATTGATGTAAATTCGGTCATGGGTGTTGGCGCTGTTGTTTCTGTTGTATTCGCCGGGTCGCGATTCGGGTTGGGTTGGATGCTGCGGTAGTTGGCGTCGGCGTCGGCGTCGTGACGCCGCAACCTGCGACAAGAGTCAAAAGCGCAGTTTGACTCCCAATTTTAAGGATTTGGCGGCGCGACAAACCTGTCATAACGGTATGCTATAATTTAGGCAGTGAGGTGGGCGATGAATCATCCGATGGAATCCAATAAACCGCGACTGGTCAAGGAAGTTGTTGGGGGCGAGCCCTACGAGTACTATCCACTGGGCGAGTACGTGGTCGTCGCGCCCGGCGTGTGCGGCGGGCGACCCACCTTCAAGTATACACGACTGGAAGTGAGCATGGTGCTGGCAAGACTGGCACAAGGCGACAGTCCCGAGATACTGGTCAAAAACTACGAATCCAGCCATCTTTCGACAGATGCGATTGCCGAAGCCATTGAACTGGCGAATCAGGCGTTTGTGGAAACGACCCGCCCGCTTTCCCTCGCCGCATAACAGATGATTGTTCTCGACGAGAATCTGCAAGACCGTCGCATCCGCGACGCGATCGCACAATGGTATCAAGGACAGGTCGTCTCGATCCGCGAATTGCGGCCGGGTACGGTAATCAAAGACGACGCAATACCCTCGTTGCTGCAGCGAGCCGATCAAGCCACCTTCATCACCATTAACGCGGACGACTTTTGGCTTCGTGTCCAGCCCTCACAGCGTTTTTGCATTCTTGTGTTTGACTTGCCAAAAGAGCGTTCCCTCGAAATTCCTCAGCTCGCCCGCGCCGTGCTGCAAAATGATCTCTTGAAATCAAAGGCAGCGCGCATGGGCAAAATCATTCGCTGGTCACCCACGCTCATCGAATACTATGAATCTAATCGCAGGATTCAACAAATGGAATCCCATTAGTTTCATTGTTTGACGTTCACATTGACGCGATGCCACGCATTGTTCATGTATCCTTTGAAATTCCAGATGTGGCGCACGTCCTCGGGCTGGGTGTTGGACGCAGAGTCGAACGCTCGAGTGACAATTTCGGTCTCTCCCGCTTTTAACTGTAAACGGATCTGCCAGAACGTCCACGCCCACTGTTGGTCCCCCTGAGTGATGTTGGCGGTCGTCCATGTCTCGCCGCCGTCGCTCGAAACATCCACCCGCGCGATTTTTCGCCCGCCACCACTGATTGCATAGCCCTCGACCTGCACATCTCTTGAGACCTGCGTGCCCGCGCGCGGTGACGTGATGACGCAATTCACCACCAGTTCACCCAACTGCAAGCCCGCGTTCCAATCGGCGGTTTCGGCGGTAGTCTGCGGCGAAAAGAGTTGGTAGGCATGTGCCTGAAAATAATTTTTGGAAGGAAACGCCTGCACCGTGATTTGCGCCAGCCATTTTACGCTGCGCGCGCCGATATATCCCGGCGCAATCACGCGCAGAGGAAATCCGTGCACGGGTTCGAGTGGTTTGCCATCCATCTCGTACGCCAACAAAACTTCGGGACTCGACGCCTTGTCGAGCGGAATCGAGCCGCCAAAACCCACGTTTTCGTCGTGGCGAATTACCTCGTCTGCGCCCATGAATGCGACATATTGCGCGCCGACCTTGACTCCCGCCACATTCAGAATTTCCTTGAGCGGCACCCCGCTCCAAAAGGCATTGCCAATCGCACCCGCCCCCCAGGCAACTTCACCGGGAATCGGCGCATACGCGATCAACTGGTTGCGGCGGTTGCCCGCGCATTGGAGCGTGGACATGACCGTGCGTTTTGGCAAGTCGTTGAGCAGGGTATCGAGAGAGAGTTCCAGCTCGCGCTCGACCATGCCGTTTACGATCAGGCGAAAAGTTTGCGGGTCAATGTCTGGGACGGGACTGTGATTGCGGACGTAAAACAGCTCGCGCGGCGTAATAAAATTTCCGCGCAGCGTTGCCAGCGGTGGTTCGCCGTTCAGTGGATTCGAAGTATGGACGATGAATTGGGGCGACTTGGACATGGGGATCACTAGACAGGGGCAGGTGTGTGCTCGCATCACATGTTCTGAATGCGCGAACATAGTCATCGAAGAATCACAAGCGCGCTCTTTTTATCTCGTCCCGAAATGCGCGGAGTGACTTGGTCTCTGCCCGAACTTGTTCGATGTACTTGGTCCATGCGTCGCTTTCACCCAGCTGTTGATAAATCTTGCGAACGCGAACGAGATACTGACACGCGTCTCGATACTCTGCGCGGGACCTCTGACGGATGATTTGATCCGCAGCTTTTCTATACAAGCGCGCGGCGTCGCGCGGGTGGGTGGCTTCGGCGGCTTTTGCCACGTCGAGCTGCAGATCATAGTGCCCAAAAAGGGGATCGGGCTTTATCTTCGCAAGTGTCTCGAGCGCGTGTGGGATGTCATGCTCGTCCAAATAGATTTCGGTGAGCAAGTCATAGTCTTTTTTGGCGCTCAGTTTGTCAAGCAGTTCTACGCGTAGCTTGTCCCAATTATCGCCCGGCATTGCCATTTGCCGAATCTTTTTGTATTGCTCTCGCGAGGGCTCCAGGTCAAAGATTTTTTGCGCCCATTCGAGCGCGTCGGCGGAATCGCCTTTGGCTCTGCCCCTCCTCATCAGCCACTCTAGCAGCCGCGGGTCTTTGCTCTTGGGCACGCGCTCGATGATCAACGCTTGCGCAATTTCGGGATGCTGACGGCGCACAAAGAGGTTCGCCAATTCCAAAAGTTCATAATCGTCCGCGCGTGCCGCCTCCTTTTGCGCTTCGTCCACGCGTCCGAGTTTCAAGAGACGCTCCACCAAATCGTCAAGCCGCCGCGTGTCGCGGCAGAGACGCAAATATGCTTCGTCGTCCAGTTTTCCCTTTTGCAGCTTTAGCAAGAAACCGCCATACACCTGCCGATGCCAGTTGTCACTCCAAGTATCTCCCGCACGCTTTTTCATGGCGCCGCGCACCCATTCTGCGACCTCTTGCTTTTCCGCATCATTCCCGTATTTCAGAATCAAAGCCGGCACCGCATCGCTCAAACCAACTCCGCCGTAATCTATGTCAAAGTTGTACACATCGAACAGGGCGCGCAGCAGACGTTGGCGGAACGCCGGCTCTGTTGGGCTGGCTTGCAGAATCGCGCCCAAGCCCTCCACGGCGCGCCCCACAAGTTCGTCCAGCGCACCGGTCTCGTCGCTGAATTCCTCGTAGTGTTTCAGCACCTCTTTGGCAACTGCTTCAAACAACGCCAATGCGTTTTCGCGGTCGTCCTGTTCGAGAAACTCGAATCCCAAATCCAGCGTCGC
Organism: Anaerolineae bacterium; assembly: GCA_020851635.1. Taxonomy (GTDB): domain Bacteria; phylum Chloroflexota; class Anaerolineae; order UBA4142; family SHND01; genus SHND01. The sequence goes on along the minus strand of JADZCJ010000012.1, from coordinate 27,721 downwards.
GTCCACCTCGCGCGCAATCTCATGCTCGGAACCCCATTCGTATTCGTCGCCCCGAAAAGCAGCAGCAACCTGACCGCGATACAGTTTCGAATCAATCTTGCCGACCGGTCTGGTGCCACCGGGCAGAGGCAGCTCCAGAAGCGATTCCAAATCCGGGTCGCGCTTGAGCATCTGTTTGACGAGTACGATCAATTCCTCTTTGCTGCGCCGCTCCAGCGCCGTATTCGTCTCTTCCACGTGGCGGAAGGTCTTGGGCTGGGCGAGCCACGTGAGCAAAAGCGCCGCGGTATGCTTGCAGTATCCACCATCTCCTATTGGACAAGAGCAGTCGGCTTGGACGATTTTTCCCTTTTCCACTTTTGCCCAGAGCCGATAGACATTCGCACCCGAACCGTAACAGTCGGATTTCAAGACCGTTCCTGTTTGGCGCGCATTGAAAATATTCCCCGCGTCCGCATACGCTTCGCCGCGCTCGAAACTCTGCGCGCCAACACGTTGGCGAATCCGGGCGCGGGTGAGAGATTGAGATCTCGACAAAAGTTCCCTCCTCTATTCCAAAGTCAGCGCCCCAAGCGCCTCGTCAGCGAGTCCGAGCGCTCGCGCGAAATGGCGATATTCTTGCAGCGTGTGTTGTGCGTGAATTCGCCGACCGCGCGTTTCCATTGCCAACCGCGCACGCTCGGCTTCATCGTGCGCGCGGTCGAGGTCTCCCAATTGGGCGTATGCCAGAGCCCGCACCCAGTATGCTTTCCAATGGTGCAGCTGCTCTGCAGGGTCAATTTGGAGGACGCGTTCGGGTTCATATAGCCACAGATGCAAATCACCCCAGGTATGCCACCCCAGCGAGTCATCCGGCGATGCCTCCTCCAACTCGTTTTGCCAAAACGCCCGCGCGCTCGCATAGTCACCCCGGCGCGCCGCGATCATCCCGCTAAAATAATCGCTCATCTCGTCACCCGGGATACGTTCAACCATCTCGGCAGCGCGCGACAAATCACCGCGTGCCAAAAGCATCCGTACTAGACCGGGATAGTCGCGGTCATCTTGCGAATCGTCGTTTTGCGCGTGCCAATACGATTCACCCTCGTCGTACCGTTCAGCATTTTTGTACAACTCGAGCGTCGCATCATAGACCCGTTCAAACTCCTCGTCGTCCTCAACAACCTCCGCCGCGTACCGCAAAGTCTCCAACGCCGCGTCAGATTGATTTAGCAGATTGAATTGGATTTCGGCGCGTTCGAGCAGCGCTTCGAGTTCACAGTCGTTGTCATTTGCCAGTTCGTGCAGCGCGGCGAGCGCGTCATCAATTTCGCCGCGTTCCGCGCGAACCACTTCCCGTTCCACGCGTGCCCATGCTATATTGTCAGGAGCAAGCGCAATGTACTCGTCTAGCAGTGTCTGCGCATCATCAAAACGCTTGAACATCGCAAGCCGATATTCAAGGATCATAACCGCATCGTCTAGAATATCCGGCAGTGACCATGCCTGACCAAAGTCAATATCCTCGACCGAGGTAAGCGGATATTCTGAGCGAAATTGACGCCAGCCATTCCACGCTTTGTCCAGTTCGTCGTTGATACAGTGCTCAAAGATCTTGTCCAGCTTGGCGTGGACCAGGTCTTCCAGGCGCGCCTCGTCACGAAACTCTTGCTGGCTCAGACCCAGCTCTTCTGAAATCACATTCCAGTCAAACCGCGGGCCGGCATCCACCACACGGCGAGCTTGCTGCTGTTCAAACGTTTTCAAAAGACGGATCACCCGCACACGCCCCGCGAGGGTCTTGACCGCGTCACGCGGCGTCGCGCCGTGGAGCGCAGGAATTTCCAGATCTATCCAGCGGCGGTTGTAATCCGCGCGGTATTGTTCGGCGAGCGCCTGTAGTTCGGCGGGCGCATCCGAGACTGGGATAAACCCCTTCGCCGGGTCGAGATCGTGTGCGCGGGATGCAGGGGCAGTTGGTTCCGAGAGTTCCAGTTCATCGTCCTCTGCCCCAGCCTCGTCCTCTTGCGTGTCCGCCAAGATCTCGGCAAGACTGGCAACCTGGTCCTCGCGGTGACGAATCATCGCACCGAGCGCCTGAACGAGCAATTCCTTGAACGCATCCAGGCGCCGCCGGGAAACCGTATTGATTTCCAGAGTGTCGGCGCGCAGTGTGAGATCCCCGAGGATACGCCTCCCGCTCGCATCTCCCGCCAGCGGGGGGTGAGACACAAAGGGTGGTCCGTGTTTCTGAAGCAGGGCGCGCGCCGCATCGTCTTGGTACCAAATAAACAGATGCCCCTCACCTTCAGCATCTTTTTCCTCATCCAATCCCGCGTGTGCGCGCAAGCGCTGGAGCGCGGCTGACGAATCCAAGACACCGTAAGCCGCGCGGCAACGCGCCATCAGATCTCCTTCCGGCGTGGAAAGGAGCGGCGGTCGCGTCATTCCAGCGCCAATGTCGTTGAGAATGAACTGATTGATCAGGTGACTGGTGGAATGGCAGAACTCTTTGTACGTGCCCTCGGGCTGGTCCAGCTGGTACTCGAGCCACAGGTCGTTCAGATAGCGATGGACGAGTCCGAAATAGCTGACCGGCAGGTGCAGTCCTGATCCGCCAAATTCATAGTGTTCATCCATCGGCATTAAACGCATGAAAACAATCTCCCAGCGCAGGATTGTTTCCGAACCCCTTTGTTCGCGCACCTCGTATTCTTCCCCCGTCAAAAGATCGCGCACGCGCACCCCTTGCCCCCGATGCACCTCAAGGACTTCGAGCGGGATGAGCACGGCGTGCTGCCATTGGTCCAGCCATTTGCGCTGCAGCGGCGAAAGGTATTTTCCCTCCAGGTCGGCGAACAATTCGATGATTCGTGTGCCCTCCGCAAGGCGAGAATCAAAGATAAAATAGTCGAGGGCGCGCTGAAAATCCTTCAATTGCTCGGGGTCATCAGAAGGCGCAGGTGCGCGGTCAACGCCGAAAAAAAGCTTGCCCGCCTGTCTGAATGCAATTTCATATTTGCGCTGCAGGGCAAATCTGCCGAGCGCATCGAACAATGCGTCCTTTTGCCGCCGGCGACTCTCGCCTTCCTGGTCCGCGTCACGATGGCAGTTTTTGTACTTTTTGCCGCTGCCGCACCAACAGGGGTCATTGCGCCCAAGATTTGGGCGAGCCGCCGGCTGCATTTCTTTTGTATTCATCGCAAGGTGAATTATATCACTTGGTTGCTATCTTGGATGTCTGGATTCAGGAGCAAGGGTTAGGGTTGAGTCACCGGACATATCAAAGCACTTGGCAATACTGGGCATCAGACTTCGAGTCCTTTGAACGCCGCGCTCGAGGAGCCGTTCGCTCTTGAGCTTTGCCGATTGTCATCCTACAAGATTTAGCTGTGCCTGGGCGAAGTTGTCAATGCCACCACTTTTGCATGGTGGGACGAGAGAAAAAACACAGCGCCCAATTGAGTGCTGTGTTTGTGACAGAACCGATCTTACATGCCCGGTTTGCCTAAAACCGCGCGAAATATAGTTTATTTTCTACGAAAATCTCTGTTCCAAAAGAGGATCCCCATGCATATGGTACCCATACCCTTCCCAAAACCCGGGGCGGTCGTTGATCATGAATTCGATGCCGCGCAGCCATTTTGCGCTTTTCCAAAAATAAAGATGCGGCAGCAAAAAACGCAGCGGGTAGCCGTGGTCCGGTTCCAAGGGCAAGCCGTTGAATTTGTACGCCAACATTGTTTTTTCGTCCGCGAGCGCATCTTTAAGCGGCACGTTCGCCGTAAAACCATGCTCGCTGTGAAGCATGATGTAGCGCGCTTCCGGCTTGGGCTTGGCAATCTCCATCACCCAGTCCCACGGCACGCCCTCCCATTTCGTGTCAAACTTGCTCCAGCGTGTTACGCAGTGAATATCTGTCACCACCTGCCTCGTCGGCAGCTGCGCAAACTCGTCCCACGTCAAGCGCACCGGATTTTCAACCAGTCCCCAGATTTTGAAATCCCATGTTTCTGCATCAAATTGCGGCACACTGCCGTAATGCAGGACCGGGAATTTTTCCGTCAGATATTGTCCCGGCGGCAGCCGCCCCTCTTTGGAATCGAACGGGCGCTTTGGATTCGCCTTGCGCAGGCGCTGCACCTTGCCAAATGGGTCCCAGGTAGCCACAGTCTTTCCTCCTACCATTTCAAATTGTCAGGCAGCCGCGCCTGACTCATGCCGGTCGCTCGCTTGTCGCAAGGTTCGGCAGCACGGCGGCACCGTCGTGCCCGGGCGGCAGCGTCTCCTCCGGGCGAAACCGAATTTCCGCGCGTGTTCCTTGCGCCATTTGCTGTAATGTGAAATGCCCATGCAAGTCTTTTTCTACCAGCGTGCGCACCAAGCTGAGTCCCAAGCCCGATGCCGCGTCCAGCGCAAACGCATTGGGCAGCCCATTCCCATTGTCCGATACCGCGCAGATGACTTGATCGCGCTGCAAACTCACACTAAACTCCAACGTCGGCGCTGTGTGCTGTGCCCTTTTGTCAAAGCCGTGCCGCAGCGAATTCGTCGCCAGTTCGTTCAAGACGAGCGCCAGCGTGGTCGTCTGACGCGCGCCGATAAAAACCACATCGCCTGCCACTTGTACCCGCACCGGCGCACCGGGCAGGGTCAAATTGCGCGCCGCGTCATTCAGCACCTGTTGCCCCAAATCCAGCACATTGACACGCGCCTCCCCCGAACGCGCCAGGAGCGCATGCGCCAGCGTCATGCTTTGCACGCGTCCCAGCGTCTCGCCCAAAATCTTTTCACGCGTGTCGGCTGGTTCGTCCAACGCCAAATACAGCAAGGAAGTGATAGCTGCAAGATTATTTTTGACGCGATGCGAAAGTTCCCTTAGCAGCGCCGCTTTGACCTCGGCGTCGCGCTTGGTCTGCTCATACAACCGCGCGTTTTCAATCGCAATCGCCAACTGATTAGCAAAGACTACCAACAGCTCTTCGGCATGCGCATCGAACGCGTTTGGCGCTTTGGCTTCAAGATTCAGGACTCCGATGACGCGCTCGCCTGCGCGCAGCGGCAAACACATTTCCGACATAATATGCGGTGATGCAGCTCTATAGCGTGGGTCGCGTGTCACATCGCCAACCCGGACGGCGCGTCCGTGCGCGACCACCCAACCGATAATGCCTGCCCCGTGCGGGAGGACGTATTCGACCGGATCAAGGTCGGGCCCGCCCGTCATGACCAGCGGCACCAGCGCGCCGTCGCTCTCGCGCACCAAACTCACCTCACCCACATCAAAATCCGTCAACCGGGCTGCCGCATCCAACGCGCGCTTGCCCAGCTGTTCAATCTCCAACACGCCCCCGAGCTCGCGCGCGAACCGGTACAGCGTTTCGGTTTCCTGCAAACGTTGGCGCGCGGCGTGATACAACCGCGCGTTCGCCAGCGCCACGGCGGCCTGGCTTGCCAGACTGGTTGCCAACTGAATCTCATCCGGGCGAAACTCGCGCACTTGTTTGCGGTCGCCCAGCTCGATCAGACCGATCACGCGCCCCTTGCTGATGAGCGGCAGGGTCAACTCGGTCCGGCACAGATATTGAAGCAGTTCGGCGCGAGTATTGGGGTCCAGCGCCGGATCGTCAATGTGAAACACGCGTGGCAGGGTCGTCTCGAGCACCCATTCGAAATGCTGGTTGTCCCCCAACGCAAAACGGTCACCGATCTTTACCTGCGCCCGCGTATCGGGGTCCAAATCAAACAGCACCACCAGCTCGCGATGCTCTGTGTCTAATTCCAGCAGCGTGCAAAAATCCACATCCAGCGCCTGCACAAACTGTTGCGCCACCCGTTCGAGCACGCTTTCCAGTTCCAGATTTGCGCTAACAGCTTGATTGGCGATATGCAGGGTGCGGACCTGCGCCAGACTCTGTTGCGTCTCTTGAAACAACCGCGCGTTCTCGATCGCCACCACCAGCTGATTCGCAAACGTGGTGAGTAACTGCATGTCGGCGGGGGTGAGTAGCTCTTTACCCGGGGCGTCTGCTTTGGCGCGAATTGTCTCGACATTTAGCACGCCCAGAACGCGGTCTCCCGCCAGCAGAGGCGCCGCGATTTCGGACTGGACGGCGGGCAGAGCTGCCAGGAACTCGGGTTCCAAACTCACATCCGGCAAGAAAACAGTCTCGCGCGTGTTTGCCGCGCGTGCCATCACCCCGCGTGTCAATGGGATTTCGTCAAGCGGCTGACTATAGCCGCGCTGCACCTGGAGGCGTAAGCGGTCGTTCTCGACAAAGTACAGACTGACGTGGTGATAACCCAGACTATCGCGCAGCGAATCCATGCTGTACTCGCAAATTGCGCGCACATCCAGCGTGCTGTTGAGCAATTGACTGGCTTGATGCAGCGCCTGTAATTCGCGCGTGCGCGCCTGTGCGGCTTGATACACCTGTGCGTTGATCAGCGCGGCGGCGGACTGCGATGCCAACGTTTGCACAAAGCGGATTTGTTCGTTGCCCCAGGTCCGCGGCGCGCGCGTATCCCACAAACTGATATAGCCCAGCACCTCATCTGCGGCTGCCAACGGCACGCGCAAGATCGTATGCACCGCGTGTTGCTCCATGTACGCGCGCATCTCTGCCGAGAGGTGCGCGTCGGCTGCATTCGAAATTCGCACCCGGTGCCCCAGCACCTGTTTAATTTCAGGCGTCGCTTCCATGCTCCACACACGCACCGATGAATCACGTTCGCGTGCGTTTGCCTGATCGGAATAATACGCATGAGTTTGGGTCAATTGATGATGCGGGTGATCCACCCGCACAAAATACGCGCTCGTCAAATCAAAAGCGCGCACCAACTGCTCCAGCATATGCGCAACAACCTGGGCAGGGTCCAGCGTGGAACTGGCGGCACGGGACCCCTCGAACAACAAATTGAGTTCGCGCACCTGTCCCTGTACTTGAAGAAAATACCGGGCGCGCTCGAGCGCGCTGGCGGTTTGATTTGCCACCAGCGATAATGTTTGCACATCCGCCGCATCAAAGTGCCGCTCGCGCTGTGAATGAATCGCAATCACGCCCACCACCCCATCTGCGCTCAGCATCGGCGCGGCGAGCGCCGCGCGAAACCCGGGGCGTTTTATCACAGATGGACCCGGGGGCGATTCATTTGTGGTGGAATCATTCCATGTGACAGGTTGTTTTGTCGAATACGCTCTTTCGAGAACTGTCGCTGCAGGCGACGACGAATCATCTGACGGCTCGCACAGACTACCCGCATGGGCGTGCTCGATCAATTTGCCGCCAGCGTCCGGCAGCAAGACACCAGCTCGATCACAATGGAGCGCGCGCAAGGTCGTCGCTGCGGCCTGCTCCAAAATCGCCTGCGGCTCGGCTGTCCCCAGCAAAGTTGCAGAACTCTCGCTGAGGACTTGTTGTGCGTCAAGCTGTGTTTGCAGCGCGTCCAGCAGTCGCGCATTTTCCATCGCAATCGCCGCCTGAGCCGCAAACAAGTTGGCAAAGCGCAGTTCGTCGGTATTGAAAAGGGGCTTATCGGCGCCTCGATGTAAATTGATGACGCCGAGCACGCGATTTTGCCATTTGAGCGGCACACCCATCAGCCGCACGAAATGTTCCCGCTCGAATTTGGATGAGCGTCCCTCCCAATTGGCATAATCCGCGATCAGGACCGGCTCGCCCGTTGCAACAACGCGCCCCGAAACGTCCTCACCCATTTTGAGCCGATATCCCACATAATTGTGCTGCAAATTATGAGAAATCCGCACCACCAGGTCACCGCGCGTTTCATCCACGATCTCGAGCAAAGCCCCTTCCGCCTGGACCAACTGCTCGGCGCTCGTGACAATGGAAGCTAGCAGCACATCCACATCGCGTTCGGCGGTCAATTCCAGCGAGAGCACCCGCACTGCCTCCAGTTGGGCGACGTGCTGTGCCCCTGACTCGTACAGGCGCGCGTTTTCCAGCGCAGCCGCAAGTTGGTCGGCGAGCGCTTCCAGGGCGCTAATGTCCCCCGCGCTAAACACCTTGGCTTGTTCACTTTGAATATCGAGCACGCCGATGATGCTCTCACCCCGCCGCAGGGGAATAGCCAATTCCGACCGCACCGGGTCATCGGCGCGCCGGGCGAAAGGTGAAACATAGTGTGGATCGTGGTGCGGATTGGAACACAGATAGGTGTTGCCGGTTGCGCACACATACGCAATGATGCCCGCCGTCATAACAAACGGCTCTTGGAGAAACATACTCAGCGGGCCCGCATTGGCTGCCAGCCGGGCGCCGGGCTGATCCTCCATCGTCACAAAGACCGCCACGTTATAGTATCCGAATTGGGTGCGAATCAACGCAACCGCATCGCGCATCAGCTGCGTTGCGGGTATCAAGCGCGCCGTGCGCGAGGCAATGCGGTTGACTAATCCCAACTGGGCGGTGCGGCGTCGTTCCGCCTGGAGCAAGCGCGCTTTTTCCAGCGCAGCTGCCATCTGATTCGCCAGCGTTTCCATCGCGCCGATATCATTCGAGTCAAACGCATACAGTCTGTCGCTTTCCACCTTCAGCACCCCGAGGACAGTCCTGTCGCTAACAAGCGGCACGCACAGCGCGGAATTTCCCGCGCCGTCTGCAGGTCCATTGCGTGCATCGTTTTTGAGATCACCGCTGTATGTCGTTTGACGGGTGCGCGCTGCCAGTCCAATCAACGTCTCTCCGGTATTCCACCTGACGCCGGGCGAGCACTGCGCGGCATTCGCGCCGGCGGCAAAACTCTGTTCCAATTCATCCCGTGCCGCGTCGTAGAGCGAGAGACAGACATGATGATACCCAAAGCGCTCTTGTACAAGCTGCACCATCGCGCTGATGATGGCGTCCGGGTCGGAAAATGCTCCCGCGCGCGCGGCGATTTCGCTGACCAGCGCCAACTGCGCGGCGCGCTTGCTCTCCAACTCCAGCGCCCGTGTTTTTGTGAGCGCGGCGGAAACCTGGTCTGCCAACAGGGTCAGCGCATTTACATCGCTGACATCAAAAGCATCCGGCTCGGTGCTTTCCAGGTCTAGCACACCGAGCAGTTTGTTTTGCGCGCGCAGAGGAATGACCAGTTCCGAGTGGATGGGGTCATTATCGGGATGAGGTGAATGGTAGATCGGGTCGGTCCGGGTATCGCGCGCCAGATATGTTTCGCCATGCCTGGCGACCCAACCCAGGATGCCCCTTTCCAGAGGGTAGTGCGGGTCTGTCAATTGTGTTGCACTCAAAACGGAATAACTGGCGGCGACGGCAAGTTGGTCGCCGGCGTCGTTCATCAACAAGACACTGACCGCCTGGTAATGAAAGCGGTTACCAATTTGTTGGACCAGCGGCTGAATGATTTGCTCTGCATTCTCTGCCGCGCTGACACGCGCGGCAATATTGCTCACCAACTCGAGCTGCGCGGCGCGTTTCTGTTGCTCGGTCAAAAGCTCCGCCTTTTCCAGCGCCGAAGCGGCTTGTTGAGCCAGCGCGGCGAGGGGCGCTTTGTCATGTTCGCCCAGGTCCTTGCCCCAGACGATCAAAATGGCGCGCACCGAGTCCTGGGTTACGAGTGGCGCATTGATCAAGGTATCTGCCTCAAACAGCGCGAGCATTTGCATAACTCCATCGGACCCTGTGTGGGGCAAAAGGGATGCCGCCTCTTTTTCCACATTGACCACCAGTTCCGGCATGCGCGTTTCGACGGCGCGCGCCAACTGAGGCGCGTTCTTGAGTTCGAGCCGGAGCGAGTATGGGTCAATGCCCATGCCTTGCGCGCTTTCCAGCACTTGCTTGTCCGACGAGATATGCGAGATGCGAAAAGAGACATTGGGCTGTGCCCATTCCAGAATGGCGCAATGCAGCCCGATCCGCTCGAGTTCATCGCCAATCGAGACATAGACTTGGCTGGGCGACGTAGATTCCTGCACTCGCAGCGCAACGTTGTGAATCAGCGCCCATTGTCGCTGGAGGCGTTCTGCCCGAGCGCGTTCCGCCTGCGCCGCATCCTTGTCTACTGCCAGCTTCAAGTTCAAATTGGCAGAGGCGTTTGCCAAAAACAGAGCCAGCGTAATCAAAACTGCCAGCACTACGCCCTGTCCAATGATTTCGATCAGCGTCGAAGAGGGTCCCTGAAAGGAATGGATGCCGGCAACCTCGAGCAGCAGCTGGGTAGCAAAGCAGAGAGAAGCCAGCACGGCAAAATGGAACGCCGCGCGCTGACCCAGCATGAGCAGCGCGCCAAGCACGACGATGAGGTAAATCGCCGTGAACCCTCCATCCAAACCGCCGGCGTAAAAAACGATCAAAAAGGTCAACAGCAGATCGAGGAGCAGCAGCACGCGCACGACGTGGGGCGCGGTAAAGCGTTTTGCGAGGGCGATGCCAAACGCCGAAAGAACGACGTCAAGGGCAAAGACGACAAGCAAGGGGACGAAAAGCTGTATGGACGCCATTTGCGTCACAGCGAGTGTGAGCAAAAACCCAACGGCGAACAGGACCGCACGGGTGCGGAACCAACTTTCAAGATGCAAACGTCCAAATTCCGTCATGGCGGGCAGGAAATGAGAATCGTGTTGTGCTTGTCCCCTACGATAGGTTCGTTGCAGGACGAGCGCAAAAGAGCTTAACCCTATCATCGAATTTCGTCAATGGGGTCATTGCCTGCGCTAATCCGTTTTCCAGACCTATTTTACGAGATGTGGGTCGCTGAAAAAAACACGGCATGTTTCTTGCCGACAATGGGAGGGAATGGTTTAGCCCTATAATACAAAAACTATAGGAGGACTAACGGATGCAAAACACACCCGCGCGCGTAAAAGCGAATCAACAGACAGAGCCGGTTATCCAACCCGTCTCGCCCGTCATGCATTGGTGGCTCTTGATTGACATGGTCCTAGTCTTTATCGCCGGGACACAGCTCTTGATCTTGAGCGAAATGACGCGTCTCTTTTTTGCGTGGACGATCCAATCGGCGTTGACGGCGGCGTTTCTGGGCGCGTCTTATTGGAGTGCGGTCCCGATGCTCCTCAACTCTTTTCGCCAACAGGTGTGGGCGAACGCGCGGATTGCGGTGGTGGGAGTGTGGGTCTTTACAACGCTAACACTTGTTCTCACCATTCAACATTGGAATCGTTTCAACTGGCAAAGCGAGTTTCTGACCGCCCAACTTGCAACGTGGGTGTGGCTCGCAATCTATGTGCTCGTGCCGGTCGGATTATTGATTTCGTGGGTATTTCAACGGCGTCTTCCGGGCGGGGACCCGCCCCGCACGCGCACCCTGCCGACCTGGTTTCGCGCCGCATTGGGGGCGCAAGGCGTCATTATGCTGCTGGTCGGCTTGGCGCTCTATTTCTTGCCAACCGCGCTGATTCCGGCATGGCCCTGGGCGCTCACGCCGCTCACGGCGGGCGCCATGGGCGCATGGACGATTGGCATTGGGATTACAAGTTTGCAAGCTGTGTGGGAAAATGATTGGCGGCGCATCAATGGCAGCATCGTTGCCCTGGCGCTATTGGGCATCCTGCAGCTCGTCGTCGTCGCGCGGTATGCGGGAGAGATGGATTGGAGCCGCGCGAGCGCGTAGGCATATCTCGCCTTTATTTTTAGCGTCTTGATCGTAGGCAGCGCGGGGGTCTATTTGTGGCGAGCCGGTAGAAATTCATGAGTGAAAAAAAGACGCGGCGCGCAACCGGCAACACACGCTTGATTTTTTCGATCACAAATCTCGCGTTCGAAAGGACCACAAACCCAACAGTAAAATCAACAGTGTGTAACCGACCGCCCACACAATCATCCAATTGCTCGGCACAGAGGCAGGCGAAAATGGTGTGAGCGCCATGTCGCGCATCAGCGTCGGCTGCATGTTGTAGGCAGCCAATTGCCAGAGCGCTTCGCTGGGAACGAGGAGCGAAGTGATAATCCCGACCGTGCGCGCGGTCTCGTTTTGAAAGAGCATCCCGATTTGTTCGATCCAGCCGCCAATAAACGCCAACCCAAACAACCCAAATACCATGACGCCGTTTGCCAGAGTGGACAACCGGGTGCCGCCCGCGATTGAAAGGGTGAGCAAAAGCGTCGCCTCCAAGAGCATAAGCCCAAGCCCCACCCAAACGTCGGGCGGAATCACGCTGCTGATCAAGTAGGCAATCGCCAACACCCCGCCCGCCATCAAGAGCAGATATCCTGCCAAAATTACCCAAAAGCCCAGCCATTTGCCGAGCACGACCTCACTGCGGCGCAGGGGTTTGGTCACCAGCGATTGAATCGCGCCCGACCGGATCTCACCCGACAGCGTGTCCACGGGCAGCAGCGCCGCCATCATGACCATGAGAAAATTTACGGCATACAATCCCGCCATCGTGAGAAAAATGTAAATCAGACCGCGCTGGACCTGGGTTTGGGGACCGCGGGGCGTCGTGAGCACTTCACGGTTCATGAAATAGAACCCGACCCCAAACACGACAAGAAACGCAAGCCCCAGCAGCAGCGCCGCCAGCAGCACACGCTTGCGTAATGCCTCATGAATCGTCAACTGCGAAATTGTCAGAATCCCATTCATCCCGCGTCACCCCGCGCGCGCATCGTGCCCCATCACTTGAAGAAACATTCTTTCCAGCGAGAGTTTCGCCGCGCCGATTCGGTAGACATCCACGCCCTGCGCCACCAGCCAGCGGTTCAGTTCGGGGATTTGGTCCTGGCTCGTCGCGGTCAGATGGATCGTGCCATTGCGCTGCTGCACGTTTGTGCCGAATTGCGCCAGATCGCTCAAAAGCTGCGGTGAGGGCTGCCGGACGACCAGTTCTATTTCGACGTTGGCGCTCGCTTCGTGGAGCGACATTTCGCGTACGATGCTGCCGTTTTTCACAAACGCAACGCGATCACAGGTCACTTCCACCTCGCTCAACAGGTGTGAGTTGAGAAACACGGCAGTGCCTTGCGAGCGCAAATCATTGATCACATCGCGCACGATCAGTCGCCCCAACGGGTCCAACCCCGAGGTGGGCTCATCCAGGAAAACCAGCTCGGGTTGATTCAAGAGTGCGGCTGCCAGACCGACGCGCTGTAACATGCCTTTGCTGTACTCGCGCAGTTTGCGTTCCGCAGCGTCCTGCAAATCCAGGCGCGCCAACAATTCCTGTCGGCGCGCGTCCAGCTTGCCGCGCTCCATGCGGAACAGGCGACCGTGCAAATCCAAGAATTCGCTCCCGCTCAACCAATCTTGAAAGCGAAAGTGTTCCGGCAAAAAGCCAACTTGGGCGCGCGCCGCCACATTCCCAAGCGGCTTGCCGAGCACGCGCCCCGCGCCGTCGGTCGGCGCGACCAGTCCCAGGAGCATTTTCACGCTCGTCGTCTTGCCCGCACCGTTCGGTCCCAAAAAGCCGAAAACCTCACCCCGACGCACAGTCAGGGTGAGGTCAGCTACAGCCACTTTGTCGCCAAATTCCTTGCGCAGCGAGCGCGTCTCAACCGCATCGCCGGAGGACGGTGGATCAAAGACGGTCGGAGTCCTCATTGCACCGAATTGGCAATCTCCAACAAGTCCGCCGAGTTTGAATTCCCGCTCAAACCATAGACCATTCCGTCTTTAGCCCACAAGATCAACGTGTCGCCGCTGCGTCCGCCGCGAGGATTTTGCCCCGAGCCGTTTGAAATCAGCATCAGCGCGTCTGCGCCATTTACATGGACCTGGCGCACTTGGGCTGCGTCAGCGGGGATTGGAATCAATAAAGTCGTGTTCCAGTCCATCTTTGCCGCAAAGTCGCGCGCTTGATCGGGCGAAAGTCCCAACACGCGCAGAGCGATTTCACCCAGCTGTCTCAGTTCCACGCCCGCGGGCAGTTCAACTTGGGGGCTGGGCGACTGGATGACCGAGAACTTGCCCTCGTGCGACGTGTATTGGAGCATGACGGCGGCGGGCTTGCTCACCTTGATTTGCGCGCCGTCCAGTTGGGGGGGCAGTTGAACGTCCGTCACGCCCACCAGTTTCAGCAATTCGTCAAGCTCCCGAGTGTTGGCGGTAAATTCAGCCAAGCCCGCGTCCTCGACCAGCACTTGGAGGGCGGCGCCGTTCGGCACGGTGGCGGGGACCGCGACGCTAAAGCCCGCGCGTTCGCTCGCTTCCTGCACGGATGCGACCTCGACGGGTTTCTTGGGTTCGACCACCCTGGCGTTGTTGCGCGACAATAATTTCTCGGCGTCCAGTTGTAGACCCTCAAGTTCCTGGATGCGTTGGGGATCAATGCTGATGGTGGCAAAGCGCTTGACGCGGAACAGGTTCAAAAAGTCCTGCGCGAGCGCGCGGGTCGGAGGCAGCGACATGACCAGCACAGCGGCGACGATGAGAGCCGCCGCGATGAGGGCGGGAGTGTAACGCGCCAATCGCCGGCGCAGCGTTTTGGGCTGAGGTTTCATTGAATCTCCTTCGAGTTTGTTGTGCAATTGCCGCGCAAATTCAGGGCGCGGCGCCTCACGGTATTGTTTGAGAAATTGGTCATCCATTTTAATCTCCGTTGGATTCCTTCCACGCCTGTCGCAGTTTGCCAACGATGCGATAGAGCGATGTGCCTACATTCGATTCGCTCATGCCCAGATGGTCGGCAATTTCGCGGTTGTTTAGTTCGGCGCCATATTTTAGCGCAACCAAATCGCGTTCGTGTTCCGCCAGCTGTCCCAGCAGGGCGGCGAGCTGTTCCAATTGTGTTTTTCGAGTATATGCCTCGTGCGGCGAGTCGGGCGCGGGGTAATCCAGGAGGGCATCCAGCTCAAGGGTCGGGCGGTGAGCGCGTAGATAGTCGGTTGCTGTGTTGCGCGCAATCGTCAACAACCATGTCGAGAATGCCGCAAGATCACTCTTGTATCCGGTTCGGGCGCGCCATGCCTTTTCAAACGTCGCCGACGTCAAATCTTCTGCCAGCGCGTTGTCGCCGAGCCGGTAACGTAAATAATTATAGATACGCGGGAGCTCTTGCCGGAATACCGCGTTCCAATCCACATCAAATTTCGCCAGGTCCACCGTGCCGCGCAGCGACTGATCATGAGCCGTCATTTATGGGGTTACCCTGCTGTTGACGCGCTTGCCGTCCACTCTATTATACGGGCAAGCGCGCCAAGTATCACAAACAGACCCGGTCACGTGCGAGGGTCACGCGGCATCGGAACGCTGAGGTGTGTGTTCGTTGTGGGACTGCGGGGGCGCGAAAAAGCCACTCTTGAAGCCGGGAACCATAGCGGGGCACAGTGTGGCTTCAAGAGTGGCTGTTGAGGCGTAGTGTATCTGATATTGGAAATTAGTGCATTACGTTGCGTCGCGATTGCGTTTCGTTTGTATAACGGGACGGTCAGTCCTCGCCGATAAAGCGATAGCCCTTGCTGCGGACATTTTGAATGTATTGCGGTTTGTCGGGATTGTCTTCGATCTTTTTGCGCAGCCGCTGGATATGCACGCGAATGAGCGGGCGCGCTTCGCTTTCGATCAAATCATAGCCGTGCACCGCCCGCACCAACTCGTGCGCGGTCACGACACGGTCGCGCTGCTGCATCAGAAATTCCAACAGGTCAAATTCGGTTGGCGTCAGTTCCAGCGTGCGCGCGTTGCGATATGCCACGCGCTTTTTCGAATCCAGCCGCAGGCGCGGCAAACTCGGATCGTTGGTCAAGAGCGACGGCATGGGGGTGGCGCCGTTCTCTCTGCCGTATTCATGCAGCATTTGTTCGAGCTGGGACACGATCTGATGGCGCTGATTCTCGGCGCGCGTATGCGAGAGGGCGCGTTCGACACTGGCGAGCACCTGGTCGAGACTGGCGGGCTTGATCAGGAAATCGCTTGCATGTTCGCGCAGCGCCGTGATAGCAGAGTCGAGTGTTGCATAGCCGGTGAGCACGATGAGCGCCATGTGCCCGTAATTTTGGCGCAGCTGCTTGAGCAGACTGATGCCGTCCATCGAACCGGGCATTCGCAGGTCAATCAAAGCGAGGTCGAAATGGCGCGTCTTGCATGCGCTGAGCGCCGCCGCGCCATTGCTGACCGCCATGACCTGATAGCCGTGTTCCTTGAGCGCATCCCCGATCGTAATCTGTATGCTGGGATGGTCATCCACAACCAAAATAGAAGAAGCAAGCGTCACACATTCCCTCCTGCCTGCGTGCTGTCGGGCAGCCATACTGTAAAGGTGCTGCCGCGACCCAACGCGCTGGTAACCGTCAGGCGTCCTCCGTGATGTGTGACGATGTTGTGACAGACGCCCAAGCCCAAGCCCGTGCCATTGGGTTTGGTCGTAAAAAACGGTTCGAAAATTTTATCCAATTGCGCGGGCGGAATGCCCTTGCCCGTATCTTTGAACATGATTTTGATGCCGTCGTCCTGGCGGCGCGCTTGAATTTTCAACGTGCCGCCGTCCGGCATCGCTTCGATGGCATTCAAGAGCAAATTGAGCAGCACCTGTTTGATTTGGTTGCCGACCACGTTGACCAACGGCAGATTCGGCTCGAGGTCCACATTGACGCGGATGCTGCTGCTTGAAATGCGCTTGGCGGTCAGCGCGAGCACGTCATCCACCAACCCTCGCAGCTCGACCGGCGCGCGCACGCCTTTTGCCGGACGATAGAAATCCAACATCCGCTGCACAGTGGCAACCAGCCCATCCAATTCGCCTTTAGCCAGAGTGAGATAGCGTTCTTGTTTTTGCAGGTCCCGCCTTGAATTGTGCGCCAGTTCCAGACTGCCCTGAATGCCTTGCAAGGGATTGTTAATTTCGTGCGCGATCAAGGCAGCCAGGCGACCGGTCGCCGCCATTTTTTCGGATTGAATCAACTGCGCCTGCAAATCCTTTTCGACAGAAATATCCTTGAGCACGTTGACCGCCCCGGCAAATTGATGCTGGGCATCATACAGCGGATAGCTCGTAAAACTGAGACTCTTGCCGAGATGTTCGGATTGGAACTCGGCGCGATAGATCCGGTCGCGTGTTCGCATCAGTTGCGCGTGGGGGCAATGCTCCGGGGGCTGGACACACGCATCAATGACCTTACAGCAGTCTTGTCCGAGCAATTCCTGGGGCGTGCTGTTCGTCCAGACGGCGAGCGTGTGATTCACCCGCAGAATCTTGCCGTCGGCGTCCACCATGGAGATGGCTTCATCAATCGTGTCAACCGATTGTTCCCACTCGCGCTTGGCGCGTTCGACCTGGAAATACGCGTCCGCCAGCGAACGCAGCAGTCCGAGACGGTGCAGGGTATTTCCCGCCATTTCGGACAGAATCGAAACGAGCTGCACATGGTCGCGCGCCAGGGGACGCGGTGACTTTACCCCGAGCACCAGCACGCCGATTTTTTCATCGCCGCTGCGCAGAGGCGCAAAAATGCCATTCCAGCCCGACGGAAAGGGGTTTCCCGCGCCTTGCGCGCCGGGAGAAACATAGGCATGTCCGGATTCAAGGACGCGGTTTGCCATGCCCTGTGCGGGATCGAGCGTTTCGTGCAGCGCATCCACGCCGCCGCGCGCCTCTGCCAACTTGAGACGCCCAATCGTCGAGTCATACAACAAGATCGCGCCGGCGTGTGCGCTCAACGCGTTCAGCGCCGCATCCAGAAACTGCGGCAGCATTTCCTCCTGTGTCGTGACCGCGCTCAATGCTTTGGACATTTGATTGAGCGCTTCCAATTCGTCAATTCGCAGTTTGAGCGCGCCAAAAATGCGACCGTTTTCGAGCGCCACCGCCGCTTGATTTGCAAACAGGGTCAGCAAGCGCTCGTGCGAGTGATTGAAACTGTATGGCGGCGCGGCAAAGACGGCGAGCACACCGAGGAGCGCGCCGCCGTGCTCGACCGGCACCCACAGCCCCGAACGAATTTGCGGGTCCATGTCCTGCCACCGCGCATCCTCGCGCAGGTCTCTAAGATTCAATGGCACACGCCGTTCGCTCACCCACCCCGCAAAATGGCTTTCGTCACCCGCCCGACAACTCGTGCGCTGCATCTGCGCGGAAAATTCTGCGCCCCCGCCCAAACCAAACTCGAAATCGAGCGTGCCTGAATCGGCATCATGCCGGAAAAAGGCGGCGCGTTCGGCGTTCAGCACACGCATGGCAATTTTAGAGAGAAATTCCAGCTGTGTGCGCGGTTCGAGCACATTGTTGAGCGTCAGCCCCGCATCATAGAGCAGCGCCAGTTGTTCGGCGCGATGGGTCGTTTCTTCCCACAAATGGGTGGTGTGGATGGCGCTTGCCGCGCGACTCGCGACCAGATTCAGCGCCTGGACCTCTGCGCTCGAAAAAGCAGTGCCATCGGTCAGAGAAACCGCTTGCCCGCGTCGCGCGACGAGCAGCACGCCCAACAATTCGCGGTGATAGAGCAGCGGCGCGCCGATCATTGCATCGAATGGCTCCCGGATGGGATCAATAAGCAAAAGCGGCTCGGCGCGCGACTCGGCGTTCCATTCAAGGTGGCGCGCTGCGGCGATGCGTCCGGCAAGACCCTTGCCGAGCGGCATGACCTGCCCGTTGTGCTGCCACGTGTTGTTCATCACGACGAGGCGCAGCTGCAGCGCATCCGGTTCGTACAGCCACAAGGCGTTGGCGGAACCATTCAGGCGAAGCGAGGCGTGTTCCGTCACAATCGGCAAGAGCTCGCGCAAGGGGAGTGGCGTTGCCAGCGCTTGATCCAGTTCGCTCAACGCTTCCAGCAGTTCGATGCGCTCGCGCAGATTTTTTTCCAATTCCTGTTCGACCGTAATGTCGCGCGAGACGCCCATATAGCCAATGACCTGCCCCTCAACGTTAAGCAGGGTGGATGCCGAAAGCAGGGTGTGAAAGGTTTCGCCGTTTTTGCGGACGTTGATAATGTGGCGCACCGTCTTGCCATAGCGCACCATATCGTCAAACACGTCTTGTCCTTCGACTTTGGCGGCATACAACATGCGGACGTCCTGACCAAAGACCTCGTGCCGGTCATACCCGAACGCGAGCTCTGCGGCGCGGTTAAACTCGATGATGCGGCGATTCACGTCCGCCGCGATAATCATGTCGAGCGAACTTTCGACAATATTTTCGGCGTACTTTTGAGACGCGCGGAGAGCATCTTCGATGCGACTGCGCTCCGAGACGTTGCGTATAAACAGAGTAAAACGACGTTCGCCGTTCTCGGTAAAATGACTAAAAGTCAGCTCGATGGGGATGCGCTGCTTGTCTGCGGTGCAACCCCACATTTGCACCAGATGCCAGTGAATGGAGGTGTGCCCGGTTTCCAGATACGCGCGAAATGCCTCCTGATAGGGTGAATTGGACAGGTCCAGCAAATCAAAGACAGACATGCCCGCCTGCGCCATCTTGGGATAGCCAAAGAGACGCTCCGCCGTTTGGTTGGCGTAAAGGAGGTTCCCGCGCGCATCAAGCACAAAAATTGCATCACTCGCGGTATCCACCAACGCGCGATACCGTGCTGAGGCGTTGGGGCGGCGCGAGCTTTTGGGCGCGGGTTTTTCGGAGGTCAGTGTCGTGGATTGGGCGCGCGTTTTGGCGTGGCGAGTGGCGTGTTCCAAAAGGGCGCGCCATCGGCGTTTGTAGGTCTTGGGCGAGGCGACCGCGTCAAACCCGTTTTGCTCTGATTTGTCATGCGTTCCCCGGAAGGCGGGGTCGAGCAAAATAACCGGGCAGTTCGGGGCATGTTGGTGAAACAGACGCAGGATCGTGCGCGGGCGCAGTCCATGTGCGTCAGCCGCGATCAGCGCAGCATCAAATCTGTTTTGGGTGAGCTGCTGAATGAGCTCGGCGGTTGTGCGCGGCGCGAGAGAATGCACCCTCACATCGGGCAGGGCGCTGAGGGCGGGTCGAAGGTCGGTAGAGCGCGGATTGACAAGAAAGAGTTCCATAGAACCCGGAATACGATTGAGAGTGGCGCTAATTATAAACGTGACGCCCGTCTGCGCGCAATAGCAATTTTAGCCCGCCCGAACGGGTGGAGAATGGGCTTGTGACATAAAGAATTCCGGAAATTCATTGACGCGGCAGATGGATTCTGCTACAATCGGCTTTGTTTGTTGACAGAACAAACTAACCTTCGCTCCGAATCCAGTGCGCAAGAACGGACTGGCAAGCCAATATCACAATGACGTGGTCATCACATAGACAGTGACTATGCGGCGTACCCGGACCGGCGACCAAGCCCTCATTCGCGAGATTAACCTCTCGATCATCCTCAATGCACTGCGCGACCACTCTCCTCTTTCACGCGCAGCGCTTGCCGTTGCGACCGGTCTCAACAAGACCACCGTTTCGAGTCTGGTCCAACAGCTCATTGAAGCGGGGTTTGTGACCGAGACCGGGGTCGGCAAAAAAAGTACCGGTCGCCCCGGCATCCTCCTCCAGTTAAATCCCCACGCGGGCGGCATCGTCGGTGTTGAAATTGGCGTTGATTTCATTTCCGTCGTGCTCACGGATTTTGCGGCGCGCGTTGTCTGGCGTCATCAGGAACGCACCGATCATGATCAAGAACGGACGGCGATTTTGCGCCGCGCCTTTGTCAATATAGATGCGGCAGTCGAGCAGGCGCACCTGCGCTCGCTCGAAATTCTCGGTCTGGCATTTGGCGTGCCGGGTCTGATTGATCTCGAATCGGGCACTCTGCTGTATGCTCCGAATTTGCGCTGGGAAAATGTTCCGCTTCTCGCAATGCTCCGCGAACGATTTTCCTTTCCGGTCTATGTGGACAATGAAGCTTCGATTGCCGCGTTTGGGGAAACTTTTTTTGGTGTGGCACGCGGTTCGAGCAATGTCTTGTATGTGAGCGCAGGTATGGGGATTGGGGGCGGACTGGTCCTCGACGGTCGCATTTATACCGGCGGGTCCGGTTTTGCGGGTGAAGTGGGACACATGAGTCTGGACCCGAATGGTTTGCCATGCGCCTGCGGCAATCGCGGATGCTGGGAAACGGTGGCGTCCCAATCGGCGTTGTTTCGACGCGTACAGGAATGTATTGCCGCGGGCAACAAGTCCACGCTGGCGCGTTGCTATGACGACCGAAGCGCATCACTCACCATCCCTGTCATTGTGCGCGCCGCCCAAGAGGGCGACCCGATTGCGCGACAGGCGCTGTATGACACCGCCAAGTATCTCGGCATCGGCTTGGCGAATTTGGTGAATGTGTTGAATCCCGAATGGGTTGTTCTGGGTGGGATCATGAGTCTTGCCAAAGAGTTTCTGCTGCCGGTCATTCAACAAACGATCAACGAACGCGCGCTGCGCTGGGCAGCCCATTCGACGCACATAGTTGTTGCCGCATATGGTTCGGATGCCTGCGTCATGGGCGCGGTCGCGATGGTTTATGACCAGATGCTGCGCCAGCCGCTCAGTCGTTCACGTCTTGCGGCGTGAACGCGTCTTGCCTATCCCGCGTCGCCAATTCACCCTGAAAGGGTATGCGCCCGGAAATTCTCGCTCTGCAATCTGCAAAAAAGGAGGTGGTGCGTTCAATCGAGAACCGTAACCCCCATTCACCAAGACCGGTTCACTTTAGATTCCAATGGAGGAGAGAAGATGTTAAATAAAGTAATGCTCGGTATCGCCTTGCTTGTAATGTTGGCAATCGCTGCCGCGTGCGCCGCGCCGGCAGCGGTGCAGCCGACCTCCGCACCCCCGACCTCCGCGCCCGCCGCGCAAGCCACCGAAGCCCCTGCAGCACAGCCGACCGCTGCGCCCGCTGCCGGTGGCGTCAGCGAATTGAAAATCCTCTGGGCGCAGTGGGACCCCGCCAACTATCTACAGCAGATGGGGAACCTGTATGAACAGGAAACGGGCGTCAAAGTTACGATCGTTCAGGAACCCTGGGGCACGTTTGGCGATCGCTTTTTCACGGCGATGGCTGCAGGGTCCGCCGAATGGGATGGAGTCATCGGCGATTCGCAATGGATCGGCACGGGCGCCACGTCCGGTTACTATGTGGACCTGACCGACTTTATGAACAGCACGGGCATCGCCAAGACCGTTACCCCTGCGACACTCACTTATTATGGTGAATATCCGACCGGCTCGGGCAAATACTGGGCGTACCCGACGGAAGGCGACGCGGACGGTTGGGCGTATCGCAAGGACCTCTTTGAAGACCCCAAGGAAATGGAGGCATTCAAAGCCAAGTACGGTTATGATCTTGCCGTGCCCAAGGATTACAAGCAGTTCAAGGACATTGCCGAATTCTTTACGCGCCCGGACCAGGGGCTGTATGGCGTCGGTATTTATACCCAAAAAGATTATGATGCCTTGACGATGGGCATCGAAAACACCATGTTCCCCTACGGCGGCGACTGGAAAGATGCCGACAATAATGTGGTGGGCGTGGTGAATTCGCCGCAAAACGTCGAAGCCGTGCAGCTCTACAAAGAGCTCTATGACTGCTGCCAGGCGCCCGGTCTGTCGAACGCGTTCTTTCAAGAGACCAACGACGCCTTTACCGGTGGCAAAGCGGCAATGATCATGAATTACTTTGCCTTTTTCCCGGCGTTGACCAATCCGCAGACTAACCCTTATGCCGCCACAACCGGTTTCTTTCCAAACCCGGAAGGTCCCAATGGCGATCGGGGCGCGGCGCTGGGGGGTCAGGGCATGAGCATCATCAGTTTTATCAGCGACGAGCGCAAGCAAGCGATGCGCGATTTTATTTCCTGGTTCGCCACGGAAGAAAATCAGGCAAAATGGGCCGAGCTCGGCGGTTACACCTGCAACTCGAAAGTTCTCGAAACCGAAACATTCTTAAAGGCGCAGCCATACAACCCCGCCTTTGCAGAAACCATGACGTTCGTCAAGGATTTCTGGAATATTCCGGAATTTGGTCAGCTGCTGCAAGTGTCACAGACAGAGCTCAGCAAATTCATTCTTGAAGGGCAGGGGACCGCCCAGGAAACTATGGATTCCATTGCCACGCAGCACGACAAGATTCTCAAAGACGCGGGCTATATCAAGAGCCAATAAACCAAGCTGCGAAACCGGGAGGCGGCGTTCGCCGCCTCCCACCCGGGCAAAGTGGCAGAAACGACGGCGTTTTCCAAACAATCGCCCCACCTTTGAGGCGCTGCTTTTTGTCGGTTTGCCAAGACCCTTATGGCATCTATAACAGCTGATTCTTCCGTCAACAATCCGATTTCCTCGGGTCGCGCAGTGGCGCGGCAATTGAGCGATCGCGCCATCATGAACTTGTTCATTTGGCCCACCCTCGTGTTGCTCATTGCCTTTAATTTCTTTCCGCTCTTTTATTCCCTCTTTCTCTCATTCACCAACTATCGCGCCACGGGAAATACTGCGCCGGTCTGGATCGGGATCGAGAATTACGCCACCATTCTGACGGACCCTTCGCTGTGGGAAGCGTTCACCACAACGGGGCGCTATGTGCTGTTTTCGGTCGCGCTGCAAACGGTTGTGGGGTTTGGGTTGGCGATGCTCATCCGCGGAAAATTCCGCGGCAGTGGTCTGGTGACTACGTTGATTCTGGTGCCGATGATGTTGTCGCCCGTCGTCGTCGGTCTGTTTTGGAAGATGATGTACAATCCGAATTTCGGCTATTTTAATTATCTGGTCGGCATGGGCGAGAGCGGACAATTGGACATGCTGGCGAGCCGCTTTGGCAATCAGGCAATCCAGGGGATCGCGTTGGCGTCGGTCATTCTGGTTGATGTCTGGATGTGGAGTCCGTTCGTCATGCTGCTGGTGCTGTCGGGGCTGAATGCCATTCCCGACTATTTGTACGAAGCCGCGGCGATTGATCGGGCGAGCTCATGGTTTCAATTCTGGCACATTACCCTGCCGCAGGTCATGCCGCTGCTGCTGATCGCGGTGCTCTTTCGGACGATCGAGGCGCTCAAATCCTTTGACCTGGTGATGGGGCTGACAGGCGGTGGTCCCGGGAATCAGACGGAATTGATTGCCGTGTATTTGTATCGCGTCGCGTTTCTTGGACAGTTTCGCTCCGGGTATTCGAGCGCGCTGGCATACATCATTTTGATTATCGTCATCGCCATCAGCAACTTGTATATTCGCAACTTGAACAAAATCAAAGGGGAGGGCTAGCCCATGGCGAGTTTCGCAGAAACGGGTCCCCGCCGTCCCGTCGTCGAGTCAATCCGTGTTGACAAAGTAAGCCCCGGCGCCCGGACGACCGGCGCGGTGCGCGCCATGGTGGTGGTGATTGTGGCGCTCATCATGCTCATCCCCATCTTTGTCATGTTGGCGACCGCGTTCAAATCACGCCCCGATGTGAGCGCCAGCCCGCCCAAAGTATTCTTTCAACCGACGCTGGAAGGATTTCTATATCTTTTTACCGACCGCGCCATCATTGCGCCCGGGCGGATGGCTGAATTTCAAGCCAAAGCGGATGCAGGCGCAATGGGTTTTCTTGAGCGGCTGGCGTTCGATACAGGACAGGAAATCACCGGACCCAGCGCATATGTGGGGCGGCTGACCAATTCATTGATCGTCGCGGGTGTGTCAACTGCCCTCTCCGTCCTGTTGGGCACGCTGGCAGGGTATGCGTTCAGCCGCTTTAATATGCCCGGCAAGGATGATCTCCTCTTTTTTATTCTGAGCACGCGCATGCTGCCCGCCGTTGTCGTGACAATTCCACTCTTTTTGATGTATCGCCAGATGGGGCTGTATGACACGCATTTGGGACTGATTCTCTTGTATACGGTGTTTAATCTCTCGTTCGCCGTGTGGCTGATGAAGGGTTTCTTTGACGAAATCCCGCGCGAATATGAAGAGGCGGCGCTTGTTGACGGCTACAGCCGCATCCAGACATTTCTCAAAATCGTCCTTCCGCAATCGGTTTCGGGGATTGCGGCGACGACCGTGTTTTGCCTCATTTTTGCGTGGAATGAATATGCGTTTGCGTTGATGATGACGAGCGAACGGGCACGGACGGCGCCGCCCTCGATTCCCTCGATGCTGGGACGCGGCGGCATCGAATGGTCTGCGATTGCGGCAGGGTCGCTCTTGTTTTTGATCCCCGTCGTCATTATCACCTTTGCGCTGCGCAAGTATTTGCTGCGCGGCGTCACATTCGGAGCAATTCGACAATAACACGAGTAACGGATAAAGAATGACGAATTCGCGCCGGCGTTCGTCATTCGTCAGGATTGCAGGTTTTTCCTGCCGCCCAAGGCGGTGAAAATCTGCAAGCCACCGTCCTCTCATTTTTCCATGGCAACGATTCAGCTCAAGCAAGTTGAAAAGAGATTCGGCGAGGCGTATGCGGTCAAGCCGCTCGACCTGACCATTTCCGACGGCGAATTTATTGTTTTGCTCGGTCCTTCGGGCTGCGGCAAAACGACCACCCTGCGAATGATTTCAGGGCTGGAAACGGTGACGGCGGGGCAGATTCTGCTCGACGACAAGAATGTGACGTGGCTCCACCCGAGCGCGCGTGATATTGCGTTTGTATTTCAGTTCTATGCTCTCTACCCGCACATGAGCGTGCGCGACAATATTGCCTTTCCGCTCAAGGCGCAGGGCGAAACAAAGGAATTGATAGATGAACGGCTCAAGCTCGTGGTGGACTTGTTGCGCATCGGACATTTGCTCAACAAGCGTCCGGGCGGCTTGTCGGGCGGTGACAAACAACGCGTGGCGCTTGCTCGCGCGCTCGTGCGGCGGCCGGCTGCCTTTTTGATGGACGAACCGTTGGGCGCGCTCGACGCCGATTTGCGCGAATCAATGCGCGCGGAAATCCGCGAACTGCAATTGCGGCTCAAGGCGACGACGGTCTATGTGACGCACGATCAGATCGAAGCGATGGCGATGGGTGACCGCATCGTGGTCATGTCGGCGGCGGTGGTCCAGCAGGCAGACACCCCCACCCAGGTCTATTACAACCCCGCCAATCTGTTTGTCGCAAAATTTATCGGCAGTCCCGGAATGAATTTGGTGCAGGGGAATTATGCAGAGGGGATTGTACGGCTGCCCGGCGATAATCAATACCCCCTGCCCCCCGGATGGCAAAATTCCATAACGCGAGGTGAAAACGTAATCTTGGGTTTTCGTCCCGAATCGGCGCACGTGAGTCCGGAGGGTATGCTGCAAGGTCAGGTGTATGCAACTCATATGCACGGCTCGTACACCATGCTGCATCTCAATATGGAGGGCGATAACGTGGTGCACGTGCGGGCTGACCGTAGTCAACGTTATCCCATCGGCGCCAATATTCGTTTTGACGTGGACGCGCAGATGGCGCGGTTTTTCAATCCGCAAAACGAGACCGCGCTGCGCCAACATCAGGAACAAAGCCGAATGACGAATGACGGACTCGCTGTCTCCAATTCTCAATCTTCCGTGTCTCATTCCCAGTCTTATGAGTAATGTCACGCTATCAAACATCACCAAGAAAGTCCGCACGGTCACCGCGCTGGACGATGTGTCGTTTCACATCAAAGACGGAGAATTTTTTGTGCTTTTGGGGCAAACGGGCGCAGGCAAGACTACGACCCTGCGCGTGATTGCGGGACTTGAAAAGCAAGATGCAGGCAATGTGGCATTCGACGACGAACCGGTCAATGCGCTCACCCCGGCAGACCGTGATGTGGCGTTTGTGTTTCAGCAGTATTCGCTCTATCCCACCATGTCGGTCTATGACAATCTTGCCTTTCCCCTGCGCTCGCCCGTGCATCGCATCCCCGAAACAGACATCAAGCGCAAGATTGAACAGGTCACCGAGATTTTGCGTATCTCGCATTTGCTGGACCGTAAAACGGCGCGGCTTTCGGGCGGCGAGATGCAGCGCGTTTCCATCGGTCGCGCCATCGTGCGCGATCCGCGCGTCTTTTTGATGGACGAGCCGCTCTCGAATCTCGACGCCAAACTGCGCGAATCGCTGCGCGTGGAACTGAAACATCTTCAAAAGACGCTCGGCAAGACAATTCTGTATGTCACGCACGACCAGATTGAAGCGCTCACAATGGCAGACCGCATTGCCGTCTTGAACAAGGGACAAATTGTCCAAGAGGGCACCGCGGATGACATTTATGACCGTCCCGCAACCACGTTCGTGGCGCAGCTGGTCGGTTCGCCGCGCATCAATCTGTTTCAGGCGCACCGCGAAAATGGCTCTCTGGTCATTACCGGCAGCGACGTGCGCGTGGTTACGACGCACGCGCTGCCCGAAGCATTCTTGTTGGGCGTTCGCCCCGAGGATGTGCGTCTGGCAGCCGACGGCCAATTTCCAGCAGAGGTCGTGCTCGCGGAACCGTTGGGTGTAGAGACAGTGCTCCACCTTAAATCCGGCAATCAGACTTTGATCGCGTTGGTTCCCGGCATGTCCGATGCCAAAATCGGCGACGTCGTAAAATTCAGCATTGCGAACGACAAATTACACTTTTTTGATACGAATCGAAAGCGTATCCAAACAACCTGACGGCGCAGGTTACAGTTCGCCGCGCGGTTGCGCGAGGTGTTGTAACCTGTGCCTTTCCTCACAACCATGAAATTCGGCATCAATGGCTGGGTCTGGACTTCGCCGGTGAATACGGACGAGGTTGCCAGACTTGCGCCGCACGTCAAAGCGATGGGGTATGACCAGTTTGAAATTCCGCTCGAAGTTATCGGCGATGTGGATTATCCGGCAGCGGCTGAAATTCTGCGCGCGAACGGGTTGGCGGTCTCGACCTGCGCGGCAATGGGACCCGACCGCGATTTGATTCACGAGGACGAGTCCATTCGCGCCAACGGGAAAGACTATATCCGCCAGTCAATCGAGGCGACTCGCGCGTT
>JADZCJ010000011.1 GCA_020851635.1 Anaerolineae bacterium | reverse complement strand
GCAAGTCCACGATGATCGGCACCAGATATTCGCCATACCGTTCCGGGAAATACGAAATCGTCGCCTTGAAGATTGATTCATCATCCGTGCGTGTCCGCAGGTCTACCAACGCCTCGTCCGATGCGCCCAGACTGGCGGCGGCGGCGCGACCTTGGAAACCGGCTTTCTCCAGCGCCAGCGCACAGTCTACGCCCGGCTGGTCGCTGTGCCCAAAGCACAAGACATTCTTGGCGTCGGGATGTGCCGTTGCCCACGTCGTCACATTGGGCAAGACATCATCAAACGCCTTTGTGCCGACATCATGAATGTTGGCGGCAGGAATTGCAAAGACCGATTCCAACCCCGCCTTTGCCCCGTCTGCGCGTGCTTTGTGGACGGGCACATCGGGACTCCACACCAAGACCAATTGTGTCTCGTTGGGGTCCCATCCTTGCGCTTTGGCATATTCCCCCAGGAATTTGCCTGCTTCTTTTGCCGCTTCAAAATTGTCGGGACCAAAGGCGACACAACCGGGATGCGGACCGTCATAGGTCACGCAGGGGATATTCGCCTCATGGAAAATGTTTGCCACCATCTCTTCGGTCCCGGCAATCCAGTTGGCAAAGATGACGCCGTCGGCTTGCTGGGTGACGAGACTGTTGGAACACTCGACCGTCTTTTCTTGATTGTATGCATTGTCGCAATACACAATGTCCACACCCATTTTGGCGGCAACATCGTTGATGCTCTTGGTCACGCTGTCGGTGAACGGAATCCCCGCCAGCCCATCACCATAGCCGATTTTCCAGCGTTTGGTTGCCGGACGAATTTCCGCTTTGTATTCCGCCGCTGTTGCAGCGGTGGGTTGCGCGGGCGCGGTGGTAGGTTCGGCGGGCGCGGCAGTCGGCTCGACGGGAACAGCGGTCGGTTGTGCCGCGACAGGCGGCGCGGCGGGCGGCGCCGCGGCAGGCGCGCAAGCAGCAAAAACGACCAGCGCCAAACTCAACAGCGCCAGAACGCTCAAACCTTTTAGTAGATCGTTTTTCCGGAACATGAATCTCCTCCTTGAGGTAGATACCTTGTGATTATTTTTTATGCTATTGAGGGTCGGGTCCTTGATAACGCGTGTTGCGGACACCTCCTTTGTGAATGTCAAAGAATTCGAGACTTGTTTTCCGACGCCAGTCAGCCGGACTGCTCTGAATAGGAGGCAAAGCGCCGAATCAAGTCACGCATCTTGACCGTTTCGGTCAGCACGTCCACATTGTCCGCGCCGATATAGTTTTGATGAACATACTCGACTGACAAATAGTCCTTGAATCCGCTCACACGCAGCTTGTCGAGCAGCGTTGGAAAATGAATTGTGCCGTCTTCTAATTTTGTTTGCAAGAGACCGGGCTTGGCTTGCCGCATGTGAACGTGAGCGGCGTAGGGGATCAATGGCTCAATGTCCTCGGCGGTGTATCCCTGACACACAAAGTGGGTATAGTCGAGCGCGATGCCAACGCCCGGCGCCTGTTGGGCAATCCACAGCGCGCTCGTGGGCGTTTCAAAACCCGAACCCGCGTGTGATTCAAACATGAGCCCCACGCTCGCCGCCTGCGCGATTTCAAGAAATTCTTGGAATGTCTCGCGGGCGCATTGGCGCATCTCCTCGACGCTCTGTCCCGGCATCATCATTCCCGGCAGGACCAGCATGGCAAGAATGCCCGTCTCGTGACAGAACTCGGCGAGACGTTTGATTTGTTCCTTGTTGACAGCGCGCACCGCGGGGTCGGGATCGTTCAGGGGAGGATACAAACTCGCTTTGCCAAACGTCCAGTGAATGCTCGGAAATGCAAGCCCGAGTGACCGCACGCGCCGGATTTGGTCACGACTGCCGCTCAGAATATCGTCGCGCGGAATGGTGGTGTCCATCACGCCGTCGAGCTCGAGCGCGTCAAAACCCAGCGCGCGGACAATGCCCGCCGCCTCTTCCAAAGTGCAACTGCGTAATGATTGGATAGCAAGAGATACTTTCATAGAGAACCTCGTGTCCTTTCGGGACGATTGCTGCTCGCCGAGCGATAGGCGGTCTCGATCAATTCGATGGCGCGCGCTCCAATTTCACCCGGAGACCAGTTCTCGGTCGTTCTACCCAGAATCAAATCAATAAAGCGGTTCAAGGGACCATCACACGCGTAATCGCCGTCGCCGGGTTTCACCTCCAGCTGAAACACCCCCCCGTCATTGCGATGCACCTGCAAGAGTTCGCGATACAGGTCAAGCCGCAGTTCGCCCTCTTTGCCAAAGACGCGCAAATCCAATTCGTGTTTGGGGTCGTGCGGCGGCTGCGTGCCCGCGCCCGAAAGCGTTCCAATCGCCCCGTTGTCGAATTTGGCGACGACGGCATCATACATTTCGACGGGCGCGCCCGCATTGTGCATATAGGCAAACACCTCGACCGCGCGCAGTCCGGTGAGCCACAGCACGAGCGCAATGCTGTGCGAGAGCTGGCTGTAACCCTGACCGCCGCCCGAGACTTTGGGGTCGCTGTAATATTTTTTCGGGTCGGGGATGTTTTCCATGCCATAGGGCCATGGCTGTCCCATATACAGCGCGCGCAGAGCCGAACCCATGTGGCACAAGACGTACTCGATTTCTCCCACCGCGCCGCGGTCCATTTGCTCTTTGGCTGCCACAACCATCCGGTTATAGTGCCATCCGGTCGGAATGACGAGCGTCCGTTTTTTTTGCTCTGCCAGCGCGACCAATTCCCATGCCTCATCGGCGCGCAGGGTCATGGGTTTTTCAACCAGCACATGCAGACCCGCATCCAGCGCCGCTTTTGCCTGCTCGTAATGAAACCCGTGCGGCGAAGAAATGACGACAGCATCAATCGGTCTGGCGAGCAGCTCTCGAAAATCGGGCGTGGCAAAGGGCATTCCAAAACGTTTTTGCACGCGCTCGCGCGAGGCGGCGGTCGGCGCGGCAATGCCGACCAATTCAACGTCCGGGCGCGCGGCGAGGACGGGCATGTGGTTGTATTCCGCCCAATTCCCCGCGCCGATAAATCCCACGCGCACTTGATGTGTGTTTACAGCGGTACTCATCCTGAAATCTCTCTACCCGGTAGGGAACGAACGCCGTTTCGTTCCGTTGATGGGAACGCTACGGCGAGCGTTCGTTACGCGTGCGTTGCAGGGAACGCTGCGGCGAGCGTTCCTTACGGGCGCGCCGCGGGGTCATATTCAAACGCTTCGCCCGCGTGCAATGCCAGCGGCTTGACAAGCGGTCCCTCGTCCGAATGGCGGTTGTTGAGAATGTTCATGAACTTGGTCACGTCCTCGCGCCCTTCGGGGTGGAGGTAATGGCAAATCACCGCAATCTCGACGCCCATCCACATAGCGGCGAGCGCGCCTTCGTCGCCGTTCATTTCGTTGCCGATGTGGTCTATCAGACCGAGCGGGCGCAAATATTCCTGCTCCAGCTCGCACGCGCAATAGAGACCGACATTCGGCTTGTATAGCTCGCCGATCAGTTTCAGGTCGCTAAAAATCGCGCTGTCGCCCGAATGATAGATGCGGACGCCGGGATCGGGATACAAAATAAAACCCAACGGCTGACCGCTCAAGTATTGTCCGTCCGGCGCGCGGCGGAACGAAGTGTGATGACATTCCACCCCGCGCACGCGAATGCCGAGCGGATTGTATTGCCCCCCCCATACCATGACCCGCATGAGCGACGGGTCCGCGCCCTGCTGTTCCAAAAAGACCTTGACCTCGGGGCCGCATACCACAGGACAGTTGAAACGCTTGCTGATCGCCGCCGCATCGCCCAGATGGTCGAGCGCGAGATGGGTGACCAGAATCAAATCCGCGCGTTCGAGCGTGTCCACCTGCACGGGGCACACGGGGTTGTCGCTGAAACAGGGGTCAATCAAAATGACCTGTCCCTGTGAATTGGTGATGCGAAATGCCGCCACCCCAAGAAATTCGATACGTGTTGTCATTTTGTCTTTCTCTCAATCGCTCGCGGGCGCGGGATACACCGGCTGCCACGAATCCCCATACGCCCGCTTGAATGGTCCTTCGTCGAGCACAGGGATGGTGGATGCTTTCATCGTCCCGCCGTGCCACACATCGTATTGGGGCGCGCTGTGTGCCGCAAAGAATTTTGACAATGCCGCGTCCATTTCCGCGAGGATGGCTGCATGGCGCGGGTCGGCAATGGCATTGTGCTTTTCGTTCGGGTCGCGGAGCAAATCAAACAACTGGTTTTCAAATCGCGGGTCAAAATGTTTGACATACAACCACTCGCGCGTCCGCATGATGCGCGTCTCGTGGATTTCGGAAAAGATCGCCTCAAACGCGCCCGCGACACGTTCCCCGCGCAGCAGGGACGCGAGACTGTGCCCCGGTGACAACTCATTCGGCGTATAGTCCGCGCCCGCGAGGTCGAGCAGGGTCGAATAGAGGTCGGTCTGCATCACCATCACATCGCTCACCTGCCCGGGCGCAATCACGCCGGGATAACGCATGAGCAAAGGAATGTTCCAACAATGGCGATGTCCGTTGCTCGGCACGCTGTGCCAGCCCGTGCCCCAATGTCCGTGCTGTCCGAACGAATGACCGTGGTCGGCGGTAAAGAGCACAATCGTATTTTGGTCCAGACCCAGTTTTTGCAGCGCGGTCATGACTTGACCCACGCTGTCGTCAATGCAGCTTACGACGGAAAAGAGACTGCGGTAGCGGTCTTGATTGTTGATCGAGCGCACGTCTTCCATATAGTCTCGCGAACGCAAAAAGCGCGGCTTGACCTCGCCTTTCTTGGTCCGCGTATCATGCTCGGGGGTAGGCACGCCCATGATCTCGCCAAAGGCGAGTTGCGATTTGGCAATTGGCTCGCGCGGGATGTTGACAAATTCCTTGTGCGCGAAACGGTCCCAGAATGGATTTTTGTTCGCGTGACTGATTTCATCATCGAGCGATTGCGAGGTCCCGTAGGGTGGATTGAGCGAGACATACATAAAAAATGGATCGTCCTGCGGCGTGCGCGTGTCGAGATATTCGAGCGCCTTGCTCGTCCACAATGCTGTGCAGTGCCCGTCGTATTGGCGCAGTTCGCCGTTCTCGAAATATTCCGTCCGCCAAAAACTGGTGGTGTGTCCACCGTTCATGACCACCCAGTGGTCGAATCCGCCTTGTGGGTTCCGGGGCGGGTAATCGCCCAGATGCCATTTGCCGATGAGGGCGGTGTCATAGCCGTTCGCCTTGAGGGTTTTGGGCACGGTCTCGAATTCCTGCGTCGCGTCCCAACCTTTTGGGTATCTGCCAATCTGGTCGGGCAGCGGCGTATGAATCCCGTGCGCCGAGGGCATCAGCCCGGTCAGCAGCGAAGCGCGGCTGGGCGAACAGAGCGCGTTGGCGGAATAGAGGTTGTTAAAGCGAATCCCCTGCTCCGCCATACGGTCGAGATTCGGCGTGAACGCATCGGCATTGCCATAACATCCCAGGGGCCAGGGACACATGTTGTCAATGATAAATAAAACAATATTGGGTCGTTTCGTCGTCATCGCGTTTGGTCCTGGAATCGGATACATCCGTCTCAAAAAAACTAATAACTCGTGTTACGCATGTCATTAGTATAATGACAGTTCTCCGCCCAAACAGCCAGCGCGGGCTGACTATCTCGAAATGACATTTACTGCGTAACATGAGCTAATAATACGCATCCATCCGGCGCTCGGTTGACGGCTGTGCGGTGCGCGCATATTCCGCCGCCTCTGCCAACAGCTCAGCCGGGTCAAGCCACTCGCCATCGCGGATCACGGCGTTGATTCTTTCGAGCGCATGATAATCGTCCAGAGGATTCCCCTCGATCAGAATCAGGTCCGCTAACTTGCCGGGTTCGATGCTTCCGACCAGATCGTCAATTTCCAACGCCTGCGCGCCCCACAACGTCGCCGCCTGCAGCATGGTCCTTTCGCTCATGCCGCACTGCATCAATGTCTCGATTTCGTCGTGATAACTGAAACCGGGCAAGAGATACGGGCACGGGACATCGGTGCCGATCAAAACCCGGTTATAGTCACGGCGCAAGAGTTCACTGGTGAATAGACTCATGCCCGCGGCCTGTTGACTGCGGTCCATCCGCGTGGGCACTCTCATGTTTTTGGGAAAGCGCCCCACCGGATTGCTCGGCGCAAACGTCTCCCACCATTTCAATAACGGACCGGGCACATAGGGCATCTGCGGATGTTCAAGCAGCCCTTTGTCCCATGTCGCGGCAAGCCGCACCCACACCAGCCGCGTGATGGCAACCCACGTGCCATTTTCGACGATCAGGTCTATCAGTTGATTGGCGCGCTCTATATCCACCGACGACCACAATCGGAAAAACTCCCAGCTAGTTCCCTGCACATTCTGTTCTGTCCACATCGCTTCGCCCACGCCGCTCAGATGCTCAAATTCATCGAGACCCGCTTCAATCGCCTGACGCGCGTTGACGTGCTTGCCGAGATGCGCGACCACAAACTTGCCGTGATGATGCGCGCGGTCCACAATCGTTTGAAAGCATGGCAATTCAATAAAGGCATAAGTTTTGATCTGGTCCACGCCGCGCTCGACCAACTCGTCCACCTGCGCCTGCGCCTCGACGGGGTTATTGAAATACTGCGATGCGTAGGGCCACGTATTGCCGGGGTTGTCGAGCAGCGGACCTGTGCAGACCAAACGCGGGGCGCGCGAGCCGTGTCGGTTCCAGTTGTCGCGGCGGCGCAGCACACTGTTGATTTCACAGCCCACATCGCGCACACTCGTCTGCCCTTTCGCCAGATACAGCGGCGCGTGCCAGTCCTCGCTGTGGACGTGCACGTCAATCAAGCCGGGAACGAGGGTCTGTCCGTCGAGCGCAATGCGCGAGAGGTCGTGCGGCAGATCGCCGGGCGCGCCGACGGACACGATCCTGTTGTCGCGGATATGGACCGCTTGATTTTCGACGAGCGCGCCCGCGCGCGAATCGAAAAGTGTGCCGACGAGGGCATAACTGTTGGCCGCGGGCGGTTGAAAGGTGGATTGGGTCATTTGAATCGAGTGACGTGACGCCTTGTGTGCGTTTCAGCGGTTCGACCTACAACATATACACGCCGCCGTTCACCTCGATCGTCTCGCCGACGATAAAACTTGCGGCATCCGTCGCCATGAACGCAACAATTTCTCCGATTTCTTCCGGTCTGCCGATGCGTTGGCTCGGAATTCGGCTCACCAGATCGGCAAGCATCTCCGGACTGGTCAAATTGCGCTGAATATTTGTGTCAACCGTCCCGGGTGAGACCGAGAGGACGCGCACACCCTGCGGGGCGAGCGAGCGCGCCAGACCGCGCGTCAGCGTCATTAGCGCGGCTTTGGCGGAACCATAGGCATAGACCGTATCGGTGCCGCAGGTGTGCGCCGCCGTCGAGAGAATGTTGATAATGACGCCGCGCCCGCGCCGGACCATTTTTGGAGAGAGCTCCTGCGTCAGATACAACGGCGCGCGATAATTGAGCGCAAAAACGAGATCAATAAATTCGTCGTCAAGCTCGAGCCAATGGACGCGTTTGATGGGTGTCCCGGCGTTGTTGATGAGAATATCAATGGGCGCAAGCGCTTCCGCTTGTGCGGCGAGACGGCGAACACCCGCCGTGACGGACAGGTCTGTTTGTAAAACGTGTGCCTTGCGCCCCAGCGCTTGAACTTGTGCCGCGACCCTGTCGCCTTGCTCGCGATTGCGATGGGTGTGGATCACCACATCCGCGCCGCGCCGCGCGAGCGCCAGCACAATCGCCCCGCCAATATCGCCACTGCCGCCCGTAACGAGCGCCGTGCGTCCTTGCAACTCCAGGGTGTCCGTCATTGCAACCTTTGACTCTATATTGTGCCGCGCGCAGTCCATCCGCCATCGGCAAACCAGACCTGCCCGGTAATATAACTCGCCTGATCCGAGACGAGGAACGCAACCACCTCTGCAATTTCCGAGGGCTGTGCCTTGCGCCCCATCGGAATGCGCGGCGTGTATAGTTCCTCGCGCAGCGAGCCGTATGGGAGCTGTCGCAATTCTCCGCTGCGCTCGGTTTGCGTCATGCCCGGCGCCACCGCGTTGACGCGAATCCCATAGCGTGCCCATTCGAGCGCGAGGGTTTTGGTCAACATATTGATGCCCGCCTTGGCTGCAATATAGCTGGCGCGCATCGGAAAGGTAGAGTGCGACGCAATCGAAGAAATGTTGACGATCGCGCCGCCCCGGTTCCCGCGAATCATTTCGCGTCCAAAAATTTGACTGCCGATAAAGGTCGAGACGAGGTTGACCCGCAAGACGCGGCCCCAAAACTCGCGCGTGAGTTCTAATGAGGGGACCAACCCTGCGTTGCCCGCGTTGTTGACGAGAATGTTGACGTGACCAAATTCCGTCAGCACAAAATCCCGACACGCCTCGACGGAGGTTTCGTCGCCCGCATCGGTTTGAAAAAATTCGACGCGCGGACCGATGGCGCTCAACTCTGCGCGACTCGCGCGCCCCAGTTCGGGATCTATTTCGGCAATGCACACTTGTGCCCCGCGCCGCAGCAACGCGGTCGCGTATGCCTTGCCCAGCCCGCGTCCCGCCCCCGTCACCACCGCCACCTTGCCGCTCATGTCCGTCATCCGCGCTGTCGAATTATTCCCAATAGCCGTCCGCCAACCAGCCGCCATCCGTGTAAACGGTTGTGCTGTTGATGTGCCGCCCCGCCTCGCTCGCAAGCCAGGTCACGACGCGCGCAATGTCGTTTTCGGATGTGCGCGTCTGCGGTGGAATACGGTAATGTCCCGACGTGATGCCGTCCGGCAGAACGGTCTGTAGCGTGCCGTTGTTGGCGAGTTCGGTTGTCAGACCTGCGCCCACGCACACGACGCGAATGCCGTATGGATGCCATTCGGTCGCCAGAGTTTGTGTGATCGCATCCACACCCGCCATCGCGGCGCAAAATGCAGACTGTCCCGCAAGCGCGAGCGCCCCGCCGACGGATGAGATGTTGATGATGCAGCCGCCTGCGGGACTTTGCTTACGCATCTGTTCGGCGGCTGCCTGACACCAGAAAAAAATATCATCCAGATTGGCGGCAATGTCATGTTTGAAGTGATTTGGCGCAAGGATTTCGGCGGGAGTGGGCGACGGGACAAGGTGCGGATTAACGAGTATGTCCAGACGTCCGACCGGCGCGATGGCGCGTTCGACCAACTTGGCGGGCGTTTGGTCCTCTCCGGCGTTTGCTCCGACGAGAGAGAGAACGCGCGCGCCGGCTTGTGCGAGCGCAGCCGCGATGGCACGTCCCTGTGCGCCTGTCTCGCGGGTGACCAAAGCGACGCGGTCTTGAAGCGAATAGTCGGCAAAGTTGAGGGTCATGTGCCCACCCCGCGCATACGCGGGTCGAGGAGATCGCGCAGACCGTCACCCAAAAAGTTAAAGGCGAGGACCGTGACAAAGATCGCCGCGCCCGCAAAGATGGCTTGCCAGGGCGCGATTTCGAGCGTGGTCCGCCCATCCGCCAACATGCCGCCCCACGATGGATTCGGCGGCACGACGCCGAGTCCGAGAAAACTCAGACTGCTTTCGGCAAGCACCGCCGTCGAGAGCGAGACGGTGACGAGAACGATGAGCGGAACCAGAATGTTGGGGAGCACGTGTCGTGAAATGGTGTGGCGGTCGCCCGCGCCCATTGCCCGCGCGGCAAGGATATAGTCGCGGTTGACGATTTCGAGGACCGATGCGCGGGTCACGCGCGCATAGACCGGGATTGCCACGATGCCGACTGCAATCATGGTATTGGTCAGCCCCTGTCCCAACAGACCGGCGATCAGGAGCGCAAGGACGAGACCGGGAAATGCCAACAGCATGTCCATAAAACGCATCAGGAGCGAGTCGGTGATCCCGCTCCAATACCCGGACACGATACCAATGATGCTGCCGATGATGAGGGCAATCGTGACGGCGACAAAACCGACATACAAAGAGACACGGGTCCCAAAGACGACGCGTGAAAAAATATCCCGTCCCAGGCGGTCCGTCCCCATCAAGTGTTCGGGGCTCGGCGGCAGCAGGCGCGGCGCGCCCTGGCGAGTGGGGCTGTAGGGCGCGATAGTTTCCGCAAACAACGCGGTAATGACCAGCAGGACCACAATGACCGCGCCGAGCGCGCCCGTTGGATTCGTCCGGACGGATCGAGCCAGTCCTTTGCCAAAGGCGCCAAGTCGGCTTGGCGGCTGCGGTTGACTAATCGGCGCCGTGGAAGCGGATGCGCGGGTCGACGTATGCATAAATGATATCGGTTACCAGATTAAGAATGATAAACAGCACGACCATAAACAGCGCCATGAGTTGGACGGCAGGATAATCTCGCTGCAAGAGCCCCTGCAAAAAGAACCAGCCGATGCCCGGCAGTCCAAAAATTTGTTCGATAATGACAGAGCCGCTGAGCAGGTATCCCAACTGGACCCCGATTATGGTGATGACGGGGATGAGCGCGTTTCGGAGCGCGTGTCGGACAAGGATCGGATTGGTTTTGAGACCCTTGGCATGCGCCGTTCGCACATAGTCCTGGGTGAGGACTTCTTGCATGGTGGCGCGGGTCATGCGTACGGTAATCGCCATCAAGCCAAAAGAGAGTACCAATGATGGCAAAAACATTTGCTGAAGATTACCGATCGGGTCCTCAAGGGGTGATTTCCAAAACAAGCCGGGGACCCAATGCAGAATGGTGGATGTGAACAAGAGAACGAGCGTTGCAAGATAAAAACTGGGCACCGCCAGCCCGACAGTGCCGATAAGACGCGCCAGGTTGTCCACCGGCGAATTGCGTTTGACCGCTGCAAGGACGCCGAGCGGAATACCAATGATACACGCAAAAAAAGCTGCCATCAGCCCCAGCTCGAACGTAATCGGCAGGGCGCTCAAAAAATCTTTGCGCAGGGGCAGCGGGGAGCGCAGAGAATAGCCCAGATCGCCGGAAGCAATTTCGCCAAGCCAGTTGATGTATTGAATGTGTAGTGGTTCCGCCAGCCCCAGACGCTTGAGCATTGCCTCTTTGCGCGCGGGGTCAATCGCCACTTCTCCCGCAGACATGGCGTCCACCACATCGCCGGGCAAGAGCCGCACCATCAAAAACACAATGATCGTTAGCGCAAAGATGGTGGGGATTGCCAATGCCACGCGTCGCAGGATGTACGTTCGCACCAGAACCTCCATGAGCTTGCCGCGCAGTTTGCAGTCGCGACATTCAATCCCGATACCTTTTCCAACGGTAAAAGGGAAGGGTCCTGTTTTCGAGAGAACCCTTCCCTCTCACATGCTCACGTTACATCCCGTTTATTCCGCGTCGTTTACCCAGATGCTGCGCAGGGCGTGATGAAAGCCCATATAGTCGGTGAAATAACCCTGCACGCGATTGTTGACCAGCGAGATCGTGCTTGGCGCGACGAGATAGATAAAGGTCGCTTCTTCCAAACCTTTGCGCTGGAGGTCTTTGATGATCGGCGCGCGTTCGGCGGTGTCAAAGCTGCTGCGGGCTTTATTATAAAGTTCGATCATCTCTTCGTTCTTCCAGCCGTTCGGATAGTTCCACCAGGTGCTTTGCGGTTTTACATCCGGCTGACCGTATTGCGTCAGCTTGCCGACCGGGTCACGGCGGAAACCGTGCGCATTGAGCATGCCCTGAAACTCGCCTGCGCTGTAATTGGCGGAAAACTGTGCCGATTCATTCGGAACAAGGTTGACGTTGATGCCGACATCGGCAAGATTTTCCTTGATCACTTCGCCAAGAGCGGTGTATTCGCCTGCGGAAATGATCAAGTCCATATCGAAACCGTTTTCGAAACCGGCTTCCTTTAACAGTGCTTTGGCGCCTTCGGGGTCATATTTGATATAGGGGTTCTCGGCGAGTTCTGCCTGATCGAGACCATACACGCCCCACCCTTCGGGGATGGACGCTGTGAGCACCGCTTTGCCGCCATAGATATTGTCAATCATGCCCTGGCGGTTGATCGCCATGCTGATCGCCTGGCGCACGCGAATGTCATCCCACGGTTTGCCATCGCCCTTGACGGTGAGTTGCATGATGCGGTTCTCGCCCTTGGTGCCCGTCATGACGGTGATGTTTGGGTCGCCTTCGAGCGGCTTGGCGGTATCGTAACTCACGACTTCGGCGATATCCACTTCACCCGCGCGCAGAGCGGCGATGCGGGCGGCTTCGTCGGGGATAATCTTGTAGGTAATCTTGTCGAGACACCCCTGACTCTTGTCCCAGAAATCCGGGTTGCGTTCAAAGACCAGGCGGTCGTTCTGCACGTATTCGACCAGTTTGTAAGGACCGGTGCCGTCAATCTGGACGGTGGGTTGGATCTTGGTGTAAACATCCTTTGGCGCAATCACGCTCCAGCGGCTCCAGGCGAACCAGCCCGGAACGGTGGCATCCGGTCCATCGGTGGTGATGCGGACCGTATAGTCATCAACTGCTTCGACGTTGGTGATGGCGGCTGTGAAACCCGCGACCGAGGCAGCGGCTTTGTCAACCGAGCTCGCGTCCGCGCCCAACGTCAGCGAATAGACCACGTCTTCGGCTTTGAGTTCTGTGCCGTCGTGGAACTTGACACCCTCGCGGAGTTTGAATTCCCACGTGTTTTCGTCAACGTTCTTCCAGCTCTCTGCCAATGCGGGCACGACGTTCAAGTCCTTGTCATATGCCAGCAGCGAATCATACCCGAGCTCTTTGCCTTCGTGCGCGATGCCGAGCAAGATGCCGAACGGCGCCAGACTGACCGGGTCAGAGCGCAAGGCAAAGACGACCTCGCCGCCCACTTTTGGACATTCACCGGCAGCGGCGGCAGGGGCTTCCGTGGCGGCAGCCGGGGCAGTAGTTGCGGCGGGCGCTTCCGTCGCGGCGGGCGCTTGCGTTGCGGCAGGCGCTTCGGTCGCAGCGGGGGCGGCGGTGGGTTGCACAGCCGGCGCCGCGGTGGGCGGCGCGGCGGTGGGTTGTGCGACAGGCGCGCCGCAGGCAGCGAGCCACAGAGTCGCGATTGCGAGCAAGACAAGCACGACGCCCGGTTTCAAAAACCTGTGTTGCATGTTCATCTCTCCTCCATTATGCAGTGTCTCACAATCCGCTTGTAAGGATCGTGATCAAGATCAAACCGATGGTGCGTCCTAATGCAACAACATGATGAAATTGCGAGGTCAAGGGTCGGCACGCGAGTTATGAATCCCGATATGCGACGATGCAATCTCTTGTTGTTGCGCTACGCGTTGACGTGCGCCAACGTCGCCCGATAGAGTTTATGGCGTAGCCACCTCCTCTCCACGTAAAGACAGCGTCAAACTCTGGCACAACAGACGAGTGTTGACGTTTATGTTTCTGATGGGTGAAACGAATCGGGGATACATTCTGCTGCAAGAATCAGTTCTGCCGTTTTTTTTGCTGTGATATCGCAGCGGCAAAAAAGCAACCCATCGCCGACGAGCTGGATTGATAGATCAAGCAGATTGACAGAAAAGTTGAAAGGGTGGGGTCCGCATCAACACTGACCCGGATGATACCAAAGTAAGCTGCACGCGACCTGCCGGGTATTGGAAAACGGGCAGCCGGGCGCAAGTAACAAATTTAATCGGCGCAAGGGAGATTCGAGTTGTGTCCAATGCAAAAAAACCAGAGATGGTGGAGCAATGATTGACAAAGGGAAATGTCTATGCTATCATACTGGTATTAGTGGTTATACCAGTATGATAGCACGAGATAGGCGCGATTGTCAAGTCCTGACAGGTTGTCGGCTAGGGCTGGCACAAAGTCCGAAACGAGATGAAACAAAGTGACCTTCTTCGGTTATGCTTGTGGTTGTCACACCCAAACAGAACTGGAGGAAGGTCATGACAAAGTATAGCACACCGCGACTTGATG
>JADZCJ010000010.1 GCA_020851635.1 Anaerolineae bacterium | reverse complement strand
TGCTGCGCGGGATCGAGCGGACGGACGTGGAGCGGGGGATGGTGTTGGCGAAACCGGGGTCAATCAAGCCGCACACGGAATTTGATGCGGAAGTGTATGTGTTGAAAAAGGAAGAAGGGGGGCGGCACACGCCGTTTTTCAACGGATATCGGCCGCAGTTTTTCATTCGGACGTTGGACGTGACGGGAGACATTGCGCTGCCGGAAGGGGTGGAGATGGTGATGCCGGGAGACAACATCAAGATGCACGTGAAATTGATCGTGCCGGTGGCGTTGGAGAATGGCTCGCGGTTTGCGATTCGGGAAGGCGGCCGAACGGTGGGCGCCGGTGTGATTACCCTGGTGACTGCATAAGCCACACTCGGGATTCAACTCACAGGTCACAGGGTACTCTTCCTGTGACCTGTAACTTGTGTGGTATGGGATGGATGTGAAATGGCAAAAAAAGAGAATCGGCTCGTGATAACCCTCGCCTGTAACGAATGCAAGCGGCGCGATTACACGACCCAAAAGAACAAAAAGAACACGACCGCCCGTCTGGAACTCAAAAAATATTGCCGGTTCTGCCGCAAGCACACCGCGCATCGCGAGACCAAGTAACGCGCAGATCAAGTAAATCCGGTCCGGCGATAGAGGCAAGTGAACGGCTGCCCCGCCGATCCGATTTACCTGTTTCCTCGCAAACCCAGCACTATGGCAGAAAAAAAGCAAGCGCGGTTGACGCAACAAGTTCAACCCGAGAACCGCTTTGTGCAATTTTATCGCGAGACGACGGCGGAACTCCGCAAAGTTGTTTGGCCCACGCGTGAGCAGGCGCAGAATCTTACGGTGATTGTGGTCATCGTCGTTATTGCGATGGCGATCTTTTTGGGCGGGATTGATGCGGTGTTGACCGCAATTTTGGAATTTCTTTTGGTGCGCTAAGCATGAACGAATCGGAACAAACTTTGCCCGAACCAAATCGGGATGACTCGCTCACCGTCGAAACGGAAACGACAACCTCCGAACCTGTTGCTGCGTCGGTTGCGCCGGACGCAAACGTGCCTCAAGCCGCGCTCGATATCACAATGGGGGATATGGAGACGGATTTGCCCGCGGCAAGAGCGGAATCGCCCGCTGCCGCCGAGTCCGAGATCGAGATCCCGTGGGGGGACATGAGTTTGTCGGACGAAACGGAAGCGGAATCAGAGACCGCAGAGCCACAATCTTCTGCCGTCACCGACGCCGACGTCGCGCCGATTGCGTCCGCGCCGGCGCCAGAGACACCCGAGCCAGAGCAAGAACCAATCCGACACGTCTGGTATGTTGTCCATTGCTATTCGGGTTACGAGAACAAGGTCAAAAAGGGTCTTGAGCAGCGTATCAACTCGATGGGTTTGCAGGACCGTATTTTCCGCGTGGTGGTGCCGGTCGAGCGCGAGGTCGAAATTCGCGAGGGTCAGCGCAAAAATATTGAACGCCGCGTCTTTCCGGGCTATATTCTTGTCGAAATGATGGAATTGGTTGACCGCGAAACCCTCACCGCAGACGCGTCCGAATGGCGGAAAAAGCGCGCGGCGCAATCCGACGAAGTGTGGTACGCCGTCCGTAATACGCCGGGTGTCACGGGTTTTGTCAGTTCCGGCGATTTGCAGCGTCCCGTCCCATTGCGCCAGGAAGAGGTAGACAAGATCCTCAAGCGCATGGAGAGCGAAGAACCCAAAGTGCATGTCACGTTTCGTGTCGGACAGACCGTTCATATTATTGATGGACCCTTTGCCGATTTCCGCGGGAACGTGGATACGGTAGATATGGTCAAAGGCAAAGTGCGCGTGCTCGTCTCGTTTTTTGGACGCGAAACGCCCGTAGAGCTGGATTTACTCCAAGTAGAGAAAGTGTAAACAGTTGACAGTAACCCGTTGCGCTCCGGACAAAGGGTCCGACCCGGATTACTGACTGCTGCTGACTGAATCATGGCGAAAAAAGTCAAAGCCCTCGTCAAGCTCGCAATTCAAGCGGGCAAAGCAACCCCGGCGCCGCCCGTCGGCACCGCCCTTGGGCCGCATGGCATCAACATCATGCAGTTCACCAAAGAATACAACGCGCGCACCGCCAAAGATGCGGGGACCGTTGTTCCTGTCGTCATTACGATTTATCAGGACCGTTCGTTCACCTTTGAATTGAAATCACCACCCGCCGGTGAGCTGTTGAAAAAAGCGGCGGGCGTCGAAAAGGGTTCCGGGGCGCCGAATCGCACCAAAGTCGGCAGCGTCTCGCGCAAGCAGGTGCGCGAAATCGCCGAAAAAAAGGCCAAAGACCTCAACGCCGTAGACATCGAAGGCGCAATGAAAATGATCGAAGGCACGGCGAGAAACATGGGGATCGAAGTAAAGGATTAGAGATCAGAGACCAGAGATTGGGGATTGGACAGTCGGGATTTGTCGTCTGTTTGTCTTCGGTGACCGGTCTCTATTTTGTGGGAGCGCGAAAACGCGCGACACTTACCACAAGGAGCATTTGAAATGGCACAGCACGGCAAGAAATATCAGGATGCAGTCAAACTCGTAGACGTTGACAAAGAATACCAGCCGCTCGAAGCGGTGGCGCTTGCCAAAAAGACGGCGTACGGAAAATTCAACCAAACGGTCGAAGCGCATTTCAAGACCGGTTTGGATGTAAAACAGGCGGACCAGCAGGTGCGCGGTGTGGTGCTTTTGCCGCACGGCACGGGTAAAACAGTCCGCATTCTTGTTTTTGCCGAAGGCGATGGAGCGCGGCTCGCGCAGGAAGCGGGCGCGGATTTTGTCGGTAACGACGACTTGATCAAACAAATCGAAGGCGGCTGGACTGATTTTGATGTCGCCATCGCGACCCCGCAGCTGATGGGCAAGGTCGGTCGCTTGGGCAAGGTGCTGGGTCCACGTGGCTTGATGCCCAGCCCCAAAGCCGGGACCATCGTTCCTCCCGAGCAGCTGCCGCAGCTCATCAAAGAGACCCGTCTGGGACGCGTCGAATTCAAGACGGACAAGACCGGCGGCATTCACAGTATTATCGGCAAGTCCGGCTTTACCGAAGACCAACTGCTGGAGAATTTTTCGGCATTGATGGACGCGCTCATCAAAGCCAAACCGGCGGGCGCCAAGGGCG
Source organism: Anaerolineae bacterium (assembly GCA_020851635.1). GTDB lineage: Bacteria > Chloroflexota > Anaerolineae > UBA4142 > SHND01 > SHND01. Next base: position 43,261 of record JADZCJ010000010.1, on the reverse strand, counting down.
TCTATTTGAAAAAGATCTCGCTCGCGTCCACTATGGGTCCTGGCGTTCGGGTTGATGCGAACGCGGCGCAAAATTTGCGTCCCGCCGCGATCTAGATATAATCATCCATCGCGCGTAGAGACGCTCCGCGATGACGTCTCTGCTCAACAGCATAGCGCCCGAGACAGCAGGTTGCGACACATTGTGTCGCGTAATCATCCTGCCGAGGCAAAGAAGGTTTCAGACGCCCGCGGGCGTCCGTAACAAGTGATTTTGAACTCACAGACTCTTTGCGTCGTCTTGGCGCAAGAGTCTTTTGTTTTTCTCACAGTGCAGACCTCAGCCATGAGGTCACCTCACAAAGGAGGTGAGTCCAATTGCCAGTCACGCGTGAACGTAAAGCCGAACTCGTCAACGAATTGACGGATGAACTGAAACAAGCGCAAGCGGTCATTATCACCAATTATCGCACGCTCAAGGTCGCCGATTTGCAGGGAATTCGCAACGAACTGCGCGGCATGAAAGCGGGCTATCACGTCGCCAAAAATACCCTGCTCGAAATCGCGCTCAAAGATGCTGGATTGCCGACGCCCTCGAATTTGCTCGAGGGTCCGACCGCCGTCGCCTTTTTGCGCGACGATCTGTCCGGTCCGGCAAAACGGCTGACCGCGTTTTTCAAAGAAAAGGAATTGCCGATTCGCGGCGCAATCGTCGGTCAAACTGTCTATGATGCCAAGGGTGTCGAAGCGTTGGGCAACCTGCCCGGTCGCAATGAATTGTATGCGAGCGTTCTGGGCGCCCTGCAGGGTCCCTCTGCCGGTCTTGTCGGCGTCTTGAACGGCGCGCTCTCGCAGCTCGTCTATATCCTTCAAGCCAAAGCCGAACAAGGCGGCGCACAACCAACGTAACAGAACACGGGCAGGGAACGCTGTCCACAGCGTTCTGCGCCAATCAGGAACGACCCTATATGCGGCGTTCAGAAAATCAAGGAGAAACCAACATGGCTTCCGATAAAGTCCAATCTATTATTGATACGCTCGATACCCTGAGCATCCTCGAAGTTGCCGAACTGTCCAAGGCATTGCAAGAACACTGGGGCGTCAGTGCCGCGGCGCCCGTCGCAGTGGCTGCCATGCCCGGCGCAGCGGCTGCCGGTGGCGCTGCGGCGCCTGCAGCTGAAGAACAAACCGAATTTGATGTCATTTTGAAAGACGCGGGCGCACAAAAAATCCCGGTCATCAAAGTCGTGCGCGAACTCGTTTCCGGTCTTGGTTTGAAAGAAGCCAAAGAACTGGTAGAGAGCGCCCCCGCCGCCATCAAAAAGGCAGTTTCCAAGGACGAAGCCGCCGAGGCGAAAAAGAAATTGGAAGAAGTCGGCGCAAGCGTCGAAGTCAAATAATTTTTGGGCGCACCGATTCAAAGGGGCTTGGGGTATCGCCAAGACCTCGACACCCCAACCCCGTTGAATTTGTCACATGCAGGCGCAAGAAATTTGACGCGTCTGCGCAAATGGGTACAATATAAAAAACGGGGCAGTGGCGCAACTGGGAGCGCGTCGCGTTCGCAATGCGAAGGTTGAGGGTTCGAGCCCCTTCTGCTCCACTCGGAGAACGCCAACGATGTTGCATCGTCGTGGTTCACCACACCCGCCCGGATTGCGCGAACAAGCTCGAGAGTTGCGATGGGCGGGTTTGAGTTACAGCGAGATTATCAACAAACTCGGTGGCGCGGTGCCCTTGGCTACGATGCAGAGTTGGGTATTGGATGGCCTTTTTGAGACGAAACTTTGAGATTGATGAGAGCAAGTTTCGATGTCAATTAGCCATTAGCAAAGGGATGAATGAAAGCGACCTCACAGAGTACTGGTCGAAAGTAACACGCATTCCACTCAACCGGTTTATGAAGGATCAGTCAAGAAGAATCCTGGAAGCAAAAAGCGCGACGGTTACAAGGGTGTCTGCGTAGTTCATTATTATTCACTTGCGATCCGCCGTTATCTGGATGCATTGGCGCAAGGCGTTATTGGCGAAATATTGGAAAACGATACTTGATTTTGGATTGAATTCTGTTGCTGTCTGTCATGTTATTTGTCTGAACCACGCTAAATTCTCAATATGGGGCTGTAGCTCAGCTGGGAGAGCGCGTCGCTGGCAGCGATGAGGTAGTCGGTTCGAGCCCGATCAGCTCCACCTGAAAAACAGAATAATAACCGCATGGACCGGGAGCAGTAGGTCATCTCTGCAGCGAGTTGGGAAAAACAAGGTGCAAGCCCAACATCCGGTGGACCCAGAGACCACTCGTTTTCAGACCGAACTCGCCCGCGAGCTGTTCGCTTGAACGTGGCAGAAATTTTTCCACTCTAGAGCGCGCCGTATGCGCACGTTACGCGCTCAAAGCGAGATTGCCGGGCAACGCACGGCAGCTAACTTGGGTGGTACCGCGGAGCAAAACGCCTTCGTCCCAATGGGGATGAAGGTTTTTTTATTTTCCGCGGATTGTGATGAGGCGACCCTCTGCGATTGAGCCAAAGGTCGAGATGCTCGAATATAAATTCATTCCTACGTCTTTCGGCAAAATTCATGCGGTGGTCGGTGGTGAAGGACCTGCGCTGATTCTCGTTCACGGCTTTGGCGACAGCAACACATGGCAGACCTGGGTAAAGAACGTAGATGCGTTGTCAATGCTTGCGCGAGTGTATGCAGTCGAGTTGTTGGGGTATGGCGAGTCAGATCAACCTAAAGAGGCGTTGGATACAGCAGAGCACGCGGCGTCCCTTGTCGAGCTCATGAAAGCTCAAGAAATTGCTCGGGCAAGTTTAATCGGCTTGTCGTGGGGCGGGCAAATCGTTCAGGGAATTGCGGAACGTTACCCCGAGCGCGTGGACAAACTGGTCCTCGTAGATTCCTTGTTTGACTCGACAGAGCCGGGACTGGCTCAGCTCGCCAAGATTCAAGCTCCGACATTGATTGTCTGGGACCAGGATGACCAATTGATTCCGGCGCAGTGGGCGCACATTTTAAACATGGCAATTCGCGACTCCCGGTTGGTGATTTTTCCGGCGGAACAGCGAGACCCCGACATGGTCGGACACACCGGTCATTGGGCGCAGTTGACACATTCACTCTGGTTCAACAAGACGGTTACGGAATTTTTACAGGAATGAACATCGAGATCCGACGTGCAGCGCCTGCCGACAGTGCCGGTATCGCGCACGTCCAAGTCACGAGCTATCGCGCCGCTTATGCGCGCTTTTTTCCGTCATCGTATTTCGAACAAATGACCGAGGGCGAACAGACGCAAGATTGGCGCGACCTGCTGGGTGCGCCCGGGGCAGACCCCGTATTTGTCGCGGTCACAACTGACAACGAGCTCGTCGGCTATGCGCTGGGCAAAGTAAAGCCCGAAGAATTTGAACCGTGGGAATGTGAGCTGGTGGCGCTCCACGTCCTGCCGCAATACCAGCGCCGCGGCATTGGCAGTAAATTGTTTTCACGAATGGTGCGCGAAATGCAGGCACTTGGCAAAACCGTGATTTTTCTATGGACGATTGAAGCTAACCCCGTCCGGGTGTTCTATGAACGCCTGGACGGCGTCCTTGCAGGCGGCAAAGAATATGACATAGACGATGTGACCGTTACCGAGGTCGCTTATAGTTGGACCGACCTCGATGACCTGCGCGCAAAACTCTACCTCAAATAGGACAATTTGTTAGTTTGTCCTCCAGTTGAAATAATACGGAGCGAGAGAATGGAAACTACGATTCAAGAGCGACCTGTATCCGCGCAAGCCACTGCTGCCAACGCCGACCCAGCCAAATATGTGCCGCAGGACTTTGAAGCGAGCTGGACGCAAAAATGGGAACAGGACGAATTGTACAAGACCTCGCCGGCGGACGAGCGTCCCAAAGCATACATCCTGGATTTTTTCCCCTATCCGTCGGGCGATGGCTTGAGCGTGGGACACTGCCGCAATTATGTCCCGACCGATGTGTTGAGCCGTTATTACCGTATGAAGGGCTATAACGTGCTGCATCCGATGGGCTGGGACGCGTTCGGCTTGCCTGCCGAGAACGCGGCGATCAAAATGAAAACCAATCCCGCCAGGTTGATCGCCCAGTACTCGGCAAACTACAAACGGCAGTTCCGTCTGATTGGAATTTCGTTCGATTGGTCGCGCGAAATCAACTCGTCCACGCCCGAATATTATCGCTGGACGCAGTGGATTTTTTTGCAATTGTATCATGCGTGGTACGACCCGCGTCTGAACGCCGCGCGTCCGATTTCTGAATTGGAAAACGAATTGGGCGTTTCGGGCGCCGGCAACATCCCAAACCCACATGCGGAGGTGACAGCCGAGCAGTGGAATTCCTTTGGCAAAAAGGAGCGCAGCGAATTTCTGTCCAATTTTCGTTTGGCATATCGCAAAGCGTCGTTTGTAAATTGGGACCCGGTGGACAAGACCGTGCTGGCGAATGAAGAAGTGGTTGACGGGCGCGGCTGGCGCAGCGGCGCGCTGGTCGAGAAAAAACTGCTGCCGCAGTGGTTTTTTCGGATCACCGAGTACAGCGAACGCTTGATCAATGATTTGGATACGATTGATTGGCCCGACCACATCAAATTGATGCAGCGCAACTGGATTGGCAAGAGCGTCGGCGCACAAGTGGATTTTGTGACCGATGCCGGTCCTTTGCGCATTTTCACGACCCGACCCGATACGCTGTGGGGCGCAACCTTTATGGTGCTGGCGCCCGAGCATCCTTTTGTCGAAAAACTGGTCACGCCACAGCACAAAGCGCGCGTGAACCAATATGTCAAAGAATCCAAAGCCAAGACCGAAGTCGAGCGCGCCGAAGAAGGCAAAGAAAAAACGGGAGTATTTACCGGCTCGTATGCGGTCAATCCCGTGAACGACGAACGCATCCCGATTTGGGTGGCGGACTATGTGATGCTGACCTATGGCACGGGGGCGATCATGGCGGTCCACGCGCACGACCAGCGCGAGTTTGAATTTGCGCGCAAATTCAAGCTGCCCATCCGCGTCGTCATTCAACCGCAAGGTGAAACGCTGGACGCGGACACGATGGAGCGCGCGTTTCCGCATGACGGCGTCATGGTCAATTCCGGTCCGTTCGATGGGACAGGCGCGGATGTCGCGGTTGCCCAGGTGACGCAATGGCTGGAGGGAAAGGGCATTGGCGCCAAGCGCATCAACTATAAATTCCGCGATTGGGGGATCAGCCGCCAGCGCTACTGGGGCACGCCGATTCCAATCGTTCATACGGCAGACGGCGAAGCGCCGGTCTCGCCCGAGTCGCTGCCGGTCGAACTGCCCGATGTAAATTCGTACGAACCAACCGCGACGGGTGAATCACCGCTCGCAACCATTCCGGAATTTGTAAACGTCACTTTGCCCGACGGCACACCGGGTCGCCGCGAGACCGACACGATGGGCACCTTTGCGTGTTCTTCGTGGTACTATATGCGTTTTGCCGACCCGCAGAATCAAGCGCGCGCCTTTGACCCGAAAGAGGTCAACTATTGGCTGCCGGTGGATACGTATGTGGGTGGCGCGGAACACGCCGTCATGCACTTGTTGTACGCGCGCTTTTGGACCAAAGTGCTCTACGATTTGGGGATTATCTCGTTCGTCGAACCATTTCAGCGCCTGCGCAACCAGGGCATGATCCTGTCGCCGCAGCTCAAGGACGGCAAATATGAAAAAATGTCAAAATCCAAAGGCAACGTCATCACGCCCGACGAAATGGTCGAACAATTCGGTGCAGATGCCCTGCGCGCCTATGAAATGTTCATCAGCGATTTTACGATGGCGACTCCCTGGCAGACGGATGGGCTGGCGGGCACCTTTCGCTGGTTGACGCGCGTGTGGAATTTGCTGTTGGGCGCGGAACCCAACCCGGACCTGCCCGCCGCGACCGATGAACAAATCAAGTCCCTCCGCCGCTCGCTGCATCAGACGCTGAAAAAGGTCGAGGACGATGTCAACGACTTTGCGTTCAACACGGTGATTTCGTCGCTCATGTCGTTGACGAATGTCCTGATTCGCGCACAGGACACTGCCACGTATCCGACGGCGGTGTGGGACAACGCGCTGAACACGCTGCTGTTGATGTTGGCGCCCATTGCGCCGTTCATGGCAGAAGAAATCTGGTCGCGCTGGGGCAAGGCGTACAGCGTCCATCAACAAAAATGGCCCGCGTACGACGCAGCTGCAGCCAAAGAAGAGGCGTTTACGCTGGTCATCCAGGTTAACGGCAAGGTGCGCGGCAAGCTCGAACTGCCCGTTGGCGTGAGTGAGGATGAGGCAAAAGAAAAAGCATTCGCGGAACCGGGCGTCAAAAAATGGATGGAGGGCAAGACCATCGAACGGGTCACATACGTGCCGGGGCGGTTGATGAATGTGGTTGTGAAATAAAAGGGCGGGCGGAGAATTTTCTCCGCCCGCCCTCTTGTTGCAGCCACTTGACGCTAAAAATGTCCGATTGCCGACGCGCGTGATTCAATGCAGCTTGCTCAAATTCACAATCGGCACATCGTGGAACTTGGCTTCAACGCGGTTATAATAGCGGCATGAACAATATGACTCTAACCCCGGACGAACAGACCGTGATTGCCCGCGCGGCTATCCTCGCGGCAGCCACCGTAGCGATCTCGAAATACAGCGGCAAGGGCGGGCAAAACCGCGAATTTGACGCGATGCTCAACGAGTATACCAACGTCGCGCGGCAAAACCCCGACAGCCCGCTACTGCAGCTTTTGCTCTTGCCGATCGTGCCGACCGAGATTGCGCAGCTCAAACGCCAATTCGAGCAAGACCCCAAGCAGTCCGTGTTTAACGAATTCAAAATGGCGGCGCTGAACCGGTGCGCTCAGGCGGCAGCGTTGATGGATGCTCAAGCCAGCCCCGCGGACGCCGCGCTGTTTAAAAAAACAGTAATGGATGTGTGCGACCGCGTGGCGCACGCGACCGCCGAAGGGAGCGTAATGGGGTTGGGCGGAACGTCGCTCGATGCAAAGGAATCCGCCGTGATTGCTCAGGTGCGGCGGGCGCTGGGCGCCTGATGAGGTTGAGCCAACGTGGGAAACCTCAAACTGGAAAACAAGTTCCAACCGCTTGCAAGCTTTGTCGAGTTCCGCAGTCGTGTCCTGCGTTACTTGATGTTGGCGTTCGCCTTTACTCTGTTGTGGTTGTTGGTCGGGGGTGTCGGGTTTCATTTCATTGCTGAACTCTCGTGGGCGGATGCGCTCTACAATTCTGCGATGATGGTCAGCGCGATGGGACCCGTATATAATTTCACGACTACCCCTTCCAAAATCTTTGCCTCCTTTTACGCGCTGACTTCCGGTCTCGTCTTTATCGGCATCGTGGGTCTCGCATTTACTCCCATCATCCATCGTTTTTTTCACATCTTTCATCTCGAAGAGGACGGTCGCGACGAATAGCGAAATTCACCCGGCGGGCGAGCTGCAGTCGAGCTCTGCAAATCCTTTTTGGCGTATCTCTAATTCCTCTCCTCTATGTTCCACTTGTTCGCCGCGCTCTTTCTGCCGTTCGTTCCGCTGTGGTGTTATCTCCATGTAGTCTGTTGGCTGGACCGCGCCGCGGTCTCTCTGTTTCTGATCCCGATTTGGCGGTGATTGGCAGTCTGTGCGCTGGTATTGGCACGGAGATTTTGTTTCTATAAGAGACGCGCGGCGCGAACGCACTTGTCACCAAGGCGATGGTCCCGAGAACTCTGGCGCGCGCGTATCGGAACCGCGCGAGAAAGCGACACATACGAGGTCGAATGAGCGATTACATTTTCACATTTGGTGAAATCACTGCGCAGGATGTCGGTCGCGTCGGTGGCAAGGGGGCGAACCTGGGTGAAATGACCCACGCCGGTTTGCCCGTGCCGCCGGGCTTTTGCGTCGCTGCCGAGGCATACCGCAAATTTACCGCGCACGTTGGACCCACAATCACGGCGCTGCTCAAAAATATGCGCCCGGACGATGCGGACGACGTGGAAATCAAAGCGGCGCAGCTGCGCGACGCGCTGATCGCACAGCCCATGCCTGACGAGGTTGCCGATCAAATCACGCGCGCCTACGCCGACCTGAATCGCTCCATGAATCAACCCGATAGCGGACTGCCCGTTGCGGTCCGCTCTTCCGCCACCGCCGAAGACTTGCCCGATGCCTCGTTTGCGGGACAGCAGGACACCTATCTCAACGTGCGCGGTGACTCGTCGCTGCTGGAGCATGTCAAACGCTGCTGGGCTTCGTTGTGGACCGCGCGCGCCGTGACTTATCGTCACAAACAAGGGTATGACCACATGCAGGTCGCGCTCGCCGTCGTCGTGCAGGCAATGATCGAAAGCGAGGTCGCAGGAATTCTTTTCACCGCCAATCCCGTGAACAATCAACGCGACGAGATGGTGTTGAACGCGAGTTGGGGTTTGGGCGAAGCGATTGTTTCGGGGTTGGTCACGCCCGACACCTGGATCACGACCCAATCCGGCGATATCCTCGAACGCGAGATTGCCAGCAAGGAAATTGCCATCGAGTACGCGCCAGATGGCGGCACGCGCGAAATTACCGTCTCGCGCGAAAAATCTGCTGTGCCCTGTCTGGACGATGCCCGGGTTCGGGCGGTGATCGGGTTGGGCGACCGCGTGCAGATGCACTATGCGCGTCCGATGGATATTGAATGGGCATATGCGCGCGAAACCTTTTACATGCTCCAGGCGCGCCCGATTACGACATTGCAGGCGGAGCCGCCTGCCGGGCAGGATGCGGAGCGACTCGATGCCCCCGGTGAATACAACCGCAGTATGTTTATCGAGATTTTTCCCGATCCGTTGTCGCCCGCGTTTCTCTCAGCCATCGCGCCGCTCTTTCACTCGATGCTGAAATTCACGTTCGAGACGCTGGGATTCACGACCGATGAGAAAATTCCCGCGATCGGCGTCTTTTACAACCAACCCTATTTTCACCGCGAGTATATCAAGGCAGCGCTCGCCTCTCTTGCGCCCCGGGTACAAGAGGCGCTCGTCACCCAAATCGTCAACCCCTTTGGCAGACATGAACGCCGGCTGCCCACCGAAGCATCGTCCGCGTTTGTCGGCATGGTCACGCGGCTCTTTTGGTTCATGACCGGTTTCCCCAGACAGCTTCCTTTATTGCTCGCCGCCTATCGCGCCGAAATCGAAAAATTCAACGCGCTGCCTTTTTCCGCGATGCCGGACCGCGCGATTGTTGACCGCATCAACGCGTTGATCTTTACCCAGGCGAGCAAGCTGCTCAATTATGACTTTTTGATGATTGCTCTTATCGGCATCACCTATCAGATGCTTGGCACGCTGCTCGAGAAATATTATGGTGATGACAGTGAACAGGTGCGCGCCAAACTCATCAGCGGCGTCACAGGCAACATCACGATGCAGACCAACGTCAAACTCTGGCAGCTCGCGCAAGAGGCAAAAGGCAGTCCCACCGTCCGCCAAATCCTCTCGTCCAGCCCCAAACTCTCAAAAGGGGGAGGGGGGATAGACCAAGACGCGGAGGGGGTTCAGCAAAGCAGCGTCCCGGTCAATCAGGGAGAGTGGGGCGACTCGACCAACCTGCGCGCGGCGCTGCAAGCGGATGGCGATGGCAGGATCTTTATTGCCAAATTCGACGCTTTTATGGAACAGTACGGCCACCGTGAAGTGCGAATGGATATTCTGTATCCGACATGGAGCCAGGACCCCGCGCCCGTCTTGCAGTTCATTCGCGGCTATTTTGATGCCGACGAAAAAGCCAGTCCACAGGTTCAGCAGGCGCGGCTTGTGCGCGAACGCGAACAATTGGCTCAAGAGGTCAAGGCGCAGGTGGAGCGCGACTTGCCCGGGCGCGTTGCGGTTGCGCCGCTGTTTCAGTGGGTCCTCAAAAATACCCAGGTACACACGCGCGAACGCGACACGATGCATTTTGAATTGACCCGCCTCTTTCCGCCGTTTCGCCGCGCACTGCTGGAATTGGGGGCGCGCTGGGAAAAGCAGGGTCTGCTCCAGGCGCAAGACGACATCTTTTTTTTGACGCTGCAAGAAATGCAAGTGATTGCCGATGGCGCAGACGCGGACGTCTTGGCGCAGTCACCGCGCGAGACGGTTCGCGCGCGCCGCTCTGAATTTGAGCGCAATGCCGCGCAGTCGCCGCCCGCCATTCTGCGCGATGGCGTCCCCGTGCAGCTGGCACATGTTCAGGCGCCTGCCCTGGACGGACAACTGCGGGGAATCGCGGGCAGCCCGGGCGTGGCAGAGGGGATTGTGCGGGTCGTGCGCGGACCACACGAATTTGAAAAACTGCAGCAAGGTGAGATTTTGGTTGCGCCCCTGACCAATCCGGTCTGGACACCGCTGTTTGCGATTGCCGGAGGCATCGTCACCCAGGTGGGGGGAATCCTATCGCACGGGGCGATTGTGGCACGGGAATATGGGATTCCGGCGGTCATGGCGGTGCCCGATGCCACCCAAATCTTGCAGGATGGGCAGCGTATCACGGTGGATGGCACCAGGGGGATTGTCTTGCTTGCATCGAATTGAGACATCAAAGATTTGTCGAAAAGGACGCAAGGCAATCTGGTTGATGATGTGCTCGCACCTTTTTCTGTGGAAAAGGGTGCGACTTTTTTTTTGTGTGTTGCCGCGGAAAGCATAAATATAAATTTATGCAAAATATACACTTAACCAAAAACTGAGTTATACTCTAGCAGGTTGTCGGAGAGAATTCGTTTGTAACTATGAACGCGCGTCGTAGCATCTCAAAAATTACCCATCATTTGATTTCGCTCCTACAACCTATTAGCCGCGATTTGGACTGTTACTACGGAGGTTTGGTATGACGGCAATGGTCGCTACGGCAATGGACTGGGGCGAGAGCTTTATCCTCAGAAAAGTTTGGGGATTGTCGCTCGCCAGTTGGGCGTTTGTGATTGCGGGTCTGTGCGCGTTCATCGGGCTTTTATGGGACGGCGCCTGGCATGCCTCGTGGGGACGCGATACTTTTTTCATTCCGCCGCACAATCTGATGTATGGTGGGATTTCGCTCGCGATGGCGATGGCGGTCGGGTTGTTGATCGTCTTGTCGCGTCACAAGCGCGATGCCGATTATATTCGGATCGGTCCTCTGCAAGCTCCGCTCGGAATCTGGATTTCAATCGCCGGCATGGCATTTATGTTTGCTTCGGCTGCCTTTGACGATTGGTGGCACACCAACATCGGTCACATCGAAGGGGACGTTGTGTTGTGGAGCCCGCCGCACTTTCTCGGCTTGATTGGCGCGCTGGGCACCTTGGGCGGCGCGGTCCTCTTTGTCTTGCGTGAAGTCCCCATTCCCACGCGCGCGAACGGCAAACCGATTTGGGTTTGGCAGCATTTTAGCGTCCCCGCGCTGGGTCTGCTGCTCACTTTTACCTACCTCTCCTTTATGGTTGCCGCCATCTCGATGGACCGCTATGTGATCTATGACAAACTGCGGTTTGATGGGGCGGTCTATCCCCTGCTTGCGCTCTTGTTGGGACCCGCGGTGCTTGTGCTTTCGCAGCGCATCACCAATCGGGCGGGCGCCGCCACCTTTGCCGTCGCGCTGGGCTTTGTTTTGAATGCGGGCGTCGCATTTTTTGTGCGCGACCTTTATGGTTTTCCCAAAGCCGCGGGGCTGCCCATCATGGCGCTTGTCAGCGCGCTGCTGCTCGACCTCGCGTTCAAGCGCTTTGGGCGCGGCTATAAATGGCTCTTGTGGTTTGGACCCGTCTTTGTGCTCACATTCTATGCCACGGAATATCTATGGGCGTGGTATCTCACGCGCTATCCGTGGTGGCCCATCGAAAATACGCTGAGGATGATTCCTGTTGGCGTCCTTGTCGGCACTGCCAGTTTCTTGCTGGGCGCGTGGGTTGCCGAACGTGTGGAACGCGCGGGGTTTATCAAACACCAACCGGTCAAGTAGCGGCGCGCGCATCGCGCATCACAAGATGTGAATAGACTGCGGGCGAACGACATGGGACGAACGGCGGACGGCAATCTAGGATTAGAAATCAGCAATCTTTAATCCCCATTCTGTATTATCCATTTGGAGGAACACTGATGAGTGCGGTCAGCGATTACACCCAGGACGAGATCGAAAAATTGATGGCGGCGCCGATGTTGGTCGCGATGTATGTCATGGGCTCGTCCCTGTCGGGTCCGATCGGTCTGGTCAAGGAAATGATGTCCGGTGTTGAAACCGCCATGAACGTTGCCAAGAACTCTGCCCCCGATTCCGTTTTGCATACGCTCTTTTCCGAAGCAAACATGAAACAGCAGCAGGACAAAATGCAGCAAGAGACCAAGGAAAGCACGGCGGGCGCGCAGAATATGGGCGAGGCAAAAGCCAAGATGCTCGCGGACGTCAAGGGAGCTGTGGCGATTATTTCGAGCAAGGGTTCGTCGGACGAAATTGCCGATTATAAAAAGCTGATTGTCCAGGTGGCGGAAAATGTGGCAAATGCCGCCAAAGAGGGGGGCTTTATGGGCATCGGCGGCACTATTGTGAACGAGGCAGAAAAAACAGCCATTTCGGACATTCAAGCCGCCGTCGCCTGAGCGTTTCATGGGGCGCGCCCGCCGTGCCACCGCGTCCGCGAGGGCGCGAAACGGTGTTTGTTCTCCATCACATCCATCCAAACTCGCAAATCCCGGCAATTCGAAACCGTAGGTCAGGAATCCACGCGTTCCGTGTATAATGACCTGCGGTTTTGCGTTTGCTCCGCGCGAATCGTGCAAGGGGGTTGCCATGCAATTCTTGTGGTCGCCGCTGCTGTGGTCGCTCGCGCTCGTCCCGCTTTTGATCGCCCTGTTTGTCTGGCTCCAAAGGCGTCGCACCAAGTACGCGGTGCGCTATGCGAGTCTCTCGCTGGTCAAACCTGTCGTCACATCGAGCGCGCGCTGGCGACGTTACATTCCTCCCGCGTTGTTTTTTGTCGCGCTGACTATCATGCTCGTTGCGCTCGCGCGCCCTGTCGCGTTGGTGCGCACCCCGCGTCAGGAGGGCACTATCATCCTCGCCCTCGATTCGTCGCTCAGCATGCGCGCCGAGGATATGCAGCCCAATCGCTTTGAAGCCGCCCGCGCCGCCGCGCGCGCGTTTATCGAGAAACGCGGACCCGGCGCCCAAATCGGTCTCGTCGCGTTTGCCGGAAGCGCCGCCATCGTGCAGCTGCCCACCGGCGAGCCGCGCGAGTTGAACGCAGCGATCAATCGCCTCTATATGGGACGCGGGACGGCGATTGGAGAGGGCATTCTCACTTCGATGGATGCGATTGCCCTCTCAGAGCTCCAGGGTCCTGCCCCAAACGCTGATTCGTCGCTTGATGCCGAGCGTGAGCTCTTGCTGCCGCCGGTCCCTCCCGGTACGATCATTCCTCATATCATTGTGCTGTTGACCGACGGGCAAAACCGCAACGGCATTGACCCCGAAGAGGCAACTCGCTTGGCGGTAGAGCGCGGCGTGAGGATCTATACTGTCGGCATCGGCTCACGAGAGGGCGGCTTTATGCCCGGTGGTGGCGGGTTTGGCGGCAATTTTGGAGGGGGTGGGTTTGGTGGAGGTGGACGCCGCCAGGAGTTGGACGAAGAAACGCTGCGCGCGATTGCCGAAAATACGGGCGGCGAATACTTTTACGCGCGGGATTCGGCAGAGCTTGAAAAAATCTACAGCAACCTCGGCGTCAACCTCGTCCTCAAACTCGAAAAACTCGAACTCACCGCCTGGTTCACTGCCGCCGCCGCCTTTTTCCTGCTCGGCGCGGTCGGACTGTCCATCTGGTGGGGCGCCCTGAATTCGTAGGGGACGCTCGCCGCAGCGTTCCATCGCCGTCGGGGTTGCGGGCGGAGGGAACGAAACGGCGTTCGTTCGTTACATCAGAGCACCCACTTGTAGGGAACGCTCGCTTGTAGGGAACGCTCGCCGCAGCGTTCCGCCTTGACTTTTTTTTGTCTGCAATTGACGTGGAACCGTAATCCCCATCCAAACGTATATGGATGCGATGCCGCGTTCTAACCATCCGGCGCCGGCAAACAGGATATCACCCTTGAAATTGTTCTCTCTGCTTTTTGCCTTTGCGCTTGTGTTTGTTCTCTCAACCACGGCGTTTGCGTCAACCCCTCAACGGGAGCGCGACAAGAATTTTGAACCCGTTCCGTGTTCGACATTTGAAATTTCGAGCGATGAATTTGAATGTGGTTATGTCAGTGTGCCCGAATTGCATGCTGCGCCTGACGGCAAACAAATCAAACTCGCCGTCGCCATTCTCCCGCGCACCGGCGGCGCAGACACGGGCAACGCCTTTGTCGTCGCGCAGGGCGGTCCCGGCGGAAGCTCGCTCGATACGTTTGCATCCTTTTTTCAAGCGGGCTACTATCCCGCGCTCGACGATCTGCGCTCCCGGAGCGATATCGTGTTGTATGACCAGCGCGGGACGCTGCACTCCCAACCCGCGCTCATGTGTCCCGAGGAACTGGATCAAACGCTAAAAACGATCGAGCAGGAAATCACCCCGGCAGAATCACTCCGCCAATTGACGTTGGCTGCGCTCGAGTGTCGCAAACGGCTCGTCAATCAAGGCGTCAACCTCGCCGCCTACAACAGCATCGAAAATGCTCTCGATATCGAATCCCTGCGTCGCGCGCTGGGTTACGAGGCGTTTGATTTCTATGGCGTCTCGTATGGCACGCTGCTCGGTTTGCATGGCTTGCGCGAAACGCCATCCACTTTTCGCAGTATGGTCCTCGATGCGGTCGTGCCCGCGCAAAATAATCCCAACTCGGCGGTTGCCCAATCGCAAGAGCGCGCTTTTGCGCGGCTGTTTGCCGCGTGCGCTGCCGATTCAGACTGCAACCGCGCCTATCCCAATCTGGAGCAGGTTTTTTATGCGTTGGTCGAGACGTTGAACGAAACCCCTGCGCGTGTCCCGCTGACGGACAGCGAAACCGGCAAATCGTATAACGCCGTCATGAATGGCGACGATTTCATGAACCTGTTATTCCAGTTTGTGTACAACACCGAGATCCTGCCGGGACTGCCGCAAATGATCTATGACGCGCGCCAGGGACGGTATGCGCTGATTCAAGCGTTCTATCCGCTGGTTGTTTTTGATCGCACTTTTGCCAGTGGCATGTATTATTCCGTCATGTGCGCCGAGGACGCTGACTTTACCCTGGACGAGCTCGCGCTGGAGGGTGTGGACCCGCATATCGCCGACGCGCAAAAGCGTGATACCGCTTCTTTTCTTGACCTGTGCCAAAAATGGAATGTGCCGCAGTTGGGACCCGCGGCGGATGCTCCGGTCAGCGCGAACGTGCCGACCCTCGTTCTGTCGGGAGATTTTGACCCGATCACCCCGCCGAGCTTTGGCGAAGCGGCAGCCGAGACCATTTCGCCCAGCTATGTATATGAATTTCCCGCGTATGGGCACGGCGCCATGACCAGCGGCAACTGCCCGAACGCCATCATTGACGCGTTTGTGCGCGATCCGGACCGTGCGCCCGACGCTCAATGCATTCGCGACGAAGCATCGCGCGTTCGATTTTTGACCCCCTCTACGCATCTGCTCTCACCCGCCATCGGCAAACTGCAGTTTGCGATGCTGCAAGGCAAGATTGAACAATTCGTCCCGGCTATCATAATTATTCTCGTCTTGCTGTCGGTCTGGGTCGTTGCGCCACTCGCATGGGTCATTCGACATGCTCAAAAACGCCCTTCGGAACCGCACCTTGCCGCCAAACTCGCCCCGTGGCTTGTCGCGAGCGCTTCCGCCATCGCCTTGTTCTTTTTTGTCATCGTCCCGGTGTTGGTGATAGTCGTTGCCCTGCAAAACACCGATACCATCGGGCTTGTCGTCGGCGCGCCGCGGGCATGGTCAATTGTCTTTTGGATGCCGTTGATTTTCAGCGCGCTCGTCTTTGGATTCGCCGCCGCGGTCATTCTTGCGTGGCTGCGGAAAAACTGGGGCATCCCGCGCCGCTTCTATTACTCGGTCCTTGCCGTCGCCGCGCTGGTTCTGGTGATATGGTTTGGAACGAATGGTTTGCTCTTGGCGTTTCTCGGTTGATGGACGGGTCCATACCCGCCAATCTTCGCGGCGCGTTTCGGGCGGTCGAGAGCTTTATGCTCGATGCGGCGGAGGTCAGGCAGACAGGTTTCGCGGTGAATTGAACTTGGTGTACAATAAATGCCATGTCAACAGCGCGCGCTGTCTGGAGAGATTCCATGTCCCAAATACCCTCGAGGGTATGGGACATTTTTTTGCCCGCTGTCTTGTTCGTCGTCGCCCTCGGCTTGAGACTCCCGAACCTATTGACAGTGCCGGGGTTAAAGGACGAATACATCGTCATTAACTATGCCCTGGACCTTTCAGAGAAATGGCGCGTGCTGCTCGTTGGCGAGACCAGCTACATCGGACCTTTTTGGATCTATCTCAATGCCCTGATCATTAGTATTTTCGGGCGTCATATTGAACAACCGCGCGCAACCGTCATGCTGATTGGCGCGCTCACGGTCGTCGCCACATTTTTCTTTGCCAAAGAATTGGTCCACGGCGACCGTCGCGTGGGGATTATTGCTGCGCTGCTGCTTGCTTTTAACCCACAGCACATTATGTGGAACAGCCACATCGCGCATTCGAACCACACGACGCCGTTCTTTATCATTCTCGCATTCTATTTTTACCTCGTCGCCACGCGCCGCGAGCGCCCCGCCCTGCTGATCGCGGCAGGATTATTCTTTGGCATTGCCGCTCAAACGCACCCGACGGCGCTCGCGGCAGCGCCAATTTTTATTGTTGATTTCCTCTTGTTGCCGCGCACGCGCAAGCTGCTACGCACACCCTATCCTTATGTGGCAGCCGGAGTGGCATTGCTGGTCTTTAGCCCCGTCCTGATTCACAACATGGTCACTCAAGCGAGCGCAATACAGGAAGCGGCGAGACGAGATTACGCCTTTCAACCCTCATTTTCACCCCCCGAGCTCGTTGCACGCGCCTATGAACTTGACGTTCAAATGGCTTTTCTCGTCAGCGGTGAGGTGAAACCGCCACCGGTCAATCAACATGCCCAAGATGTGTCGCTCGCGATCGCGTATTTTGTCATTACAGCCGCTTGCCTGGTCTGGTTCACTCGTCGTGATTTTTTTCCGCTTATCGCCATTTTGGTGGGCGCTTTTGGACTCTTGGTGATCAATGACATTTATCTCAACTTTCAGGGTCGTTACGTCGCATATATGTTGCCCGTTCTCTTTGCGGCTTATGCCGCGGCCGGGGTTGCGCTCTGGGATTGGGCAGGCGCTCAAAAAATCAGACCGGGAGGGTTTCGGGTTGTCAAATGGGGGACGCGACTTGCTTGCCTTGCCGTTCTCTTGGGGCTGATTTTCACCTCCCACTGGAATTTGCAGGAACGATATGCTTTGGCGGCGGAAGCGCCGGTCGGTGAACAGGTTTGGCTCGACATGGTCCGGTATGCTCAAGAACGTCCTGAACTGCCGCTCTGGATCAGTTCCGATGTGGCCAAGGTAAAGACGGGCAAAGTCCTCCTCTACTATTTGCGTCTGGCACAACGCCCGGTTGAGGTTGTTCAGGTGCAGGATGCCGCACAAATTCGGGCAGTACGCGAGCGAATTTCGGGCACCCCCTCAGGAATATTGATTTCTTCAGAGACAGTCGCAGTCGAGTTGGGGGGTGGCTTGAAACCACAGACCATCAGTTCCTGTCGCTGCTCTCGCCAATCCCGGCATGCGGTTCCGGCAGCCCTGTATGTGTGGGATAACGCGGTCAGTCACCGTTAAAAAGCAGCAACTGCATTTGTTCGACAAGATAGCGCAGAATCTGGTATGAGACGAACCGTCATGTTTTTGATGTTCCTCTGCGTTGTTCTCGTGGCGTGTGCAGCCCCGATTCCCACACCGCCGACTGTCACACCCGAAAGTTCCTTTGACCTCGCAGGAACCCGGTGGGAACTGGTGAGTCTCACATTGGATGGTGTCACCCAAACGCCGAATAAAGCGGCTTTGCCCACGCTCGACTGGCATCCGAATGGCGAAATAGGCGGCACAGGTGGCTGTAACTCGTTCGGCGGGAGTTATGCGGCAATGGGTGAGATGCTTGTGATCAAAGAGATTCGCCAGACCGTGATGGCTTGCGCGCCGGACGAGATCATGACGCTCGAAGCGGCATATATGTCCGCCCTCGCAAGCGCGCGAATGTTTGAAAAACGCGACAATCAACTCTCGATCACCTTTGCCGAGGGCAGAGGCAAGTTGCTTTTGGAGCCGCGTCGCTAATTTGCACGATTTCCGTAAGAATCCCTGCATATCTATCACCGAAAAAGAGCAAGGTAGTAATTCGTGCCTGTTATGATCATTTTCGAGTGAGGTTATTATCATGAGTGACAAGATCAAGAAATCCGAAGCCGAATGGCGCAAGGAACTGACCCCCGAGCAATACCGCATTACGCGCGAGCATGGCACCGAACGCGCCTTTACCGGCGAGTATAACAAGACCAAGACCCCCGGCACCTATGTCTGTGTCTGCTGCGGCAATCCGCTTTTTACGTCCGACACCAAGTATGAATCGGGCTCCGGGTGGCCCTCGTTTTATGCGCCCGTCAACGACACCGCCATTCAAGAGGACCGCGACTATTCACACGGCATGGTGCGTGTCGAAACCCGCTGCGCCCGCTGTGACGCCCATCTGGGTCATGTCTTTGAGGACGGTCCTGCGCCCACCGGCTTGCGCTATTGCATGAACTCGGCATCGCTCAAGCTGGAACCAAAAGAATAGCAACACTGTCCCGTATCGCGTATCGCGAGTCGCGAATCGCAATTCGCGCCAGGCGATTCGTACTCGCGATATGTGACACTCGCCTGTCACCAATCGAAAATCGAAAATCGAAATTCAAAAATCAGCAATCTCAACTCACAACGCCAATGTCTCTCCACCCTGACGTCCAAAAATTCTTTGCCGAGCGCGCCGCCAAAGGTGCGCGCAATCCGGAAGACCTGACCGTCGAGCAAGCGCGCGCCCAGTCGAACCGGCTCAACATCGTTCCCGAAGCCGACAGGGAACCCGTCGCGCGTGTGCGCGATATCGAAATCCCTGCGCCGCACGGTGTGATTCCGGCGCGGCTGTATTACCCGAACGACAAACCTACCCTGCCCGTCTGGGTCTTTTTTCACGGCGGCGGCTTTGTCATGGGCAATCTGGAAAACAGTGACGCGGTGTGTCGCGGCTGGACCAACCTGTCCCAATGCCTCATCGTCTCGGTGAACTATCGCCACGCCCCCGAACACAAGTTTCCCGCCGCGCCCGAAGATGCGTATACCGCCACCAGATGGGTCAGCGAGCACGCGTCCGAAATTGGCGCTGATGCCGCGCGGCTCGCCGTCGGCGGCATCAGCGCGGGCGGCGGTTTGGCAGCAGCCGTGACGCAGATGGCGCGCGACCGCGGCGGTCCTCCCATCGCGTTTCAACTTTTGTATGCCCCCGTGTTGAACCACGATTTCACGACCGGTTCCTACGAGCGGAATGCGACCGGTTACGGCTTGACCCGCGCGGGCATGCAGTGGTTTTGGAATCATTATCTGGCAGACCCTGCCGACGGCGCAAACCCCTATGCGTCGCCGCTCCGCGCAACCGATTTTTCGAATCTGCCGCCCGCGTTCGTCCTGGCTGCCGAGTTTGATCCCCTCCAGGATGAGGACCGCGCTTATGCGGAAAAATTAAAGGCGGCAGGCGTCCCCGTGCGCTTTCACTGTTACGAGAGTATGGTGCATGGCTTTATGGGGAACGGGGCGTTTCGTGACGCGGCGTTTGCGGTGCGCGATGCTTTAGGTGCCGCATGAACCTCCATCCTTCATTCATCGCTCCGCAGTACGGCGGACATTGCTTTGCGGATATTCCCGCGACGATTCAATACTGGCTGACTGGGCAGGGCGCGCCCGGACTCGCCCCCGACGTGTTGGGCGAATATTCGGGGCAGTACGATCTGGTCATTTCCTTGTTTGTGGACAGTCTCGGTTGGGAATTGCTGCAAACATATTCGTACGAAAACGCTTTTTTTCAACGCCTGCACCGCGATGGGCGCGTGACCAAAATTACGTCGCAATTTCCCTCGACCACTGCCGCGCACGTCACCTGCATCCACACGGGTTTGCCTGTCGGTCAGAGCGGTGTCTTTGAATGGCAGTATTACGAACCGACGCTTGATGCGGTCATCACGCCGCTTTTATTTTCGTATGCCGGCACAACTCAGCGCGATCAGTTGAAAAAAGACGGCGTGGACCCCAAATCGTTGTACCCCAATCAAACGCTCTATCAGGCGCTTGCCCGACAGGGGGTTACGAGTTTCACCTTTGGCTGGCAGCCCTTTACGCCTTCGACCTATTCAAGCGTCGTAATGCACGGTTCCCAAATGCGCCCGTTTCTGCCTTTGACCGAGGGCTTGCTTGGTCTTGCCGCGCACGCCAAAAATGCCCATGCCCCGACCTACATGTTTTTCTATTATGGCGAAATTGATACCATGTGCCATCAGCATGGACCGGGTTCGGTCGAGGCGCGCGCCCAGATCGAAACGTTCGCTCACGCGATGGAACGCTGGTTCCTGCCCTATGTGAAAAATCTGGGCAAGCGCGCGCTGCTCGTCATGTATGCCGATCACGGGCACATGAGCGTCACCCCCGCCAACACGCGTTATCTCAACACGCACAGCGATCTGCGCGGGATTCTCCCCATGTTGCGGACGGACAAAAAGGGCAATTTGCTTGTGCCCGCGGGTTCGCCACGCGACCCGTTCGTATATGTGCGCGAGGAATGTTTGCAAGAGGCGCACGAATTCTTGACCGAGAAACTAGAGGGCTATGCGGATGTGGTCAAGACCACAGATTTGATCGCAGCGGGTTATTTCGGGACCGTTCCCGTCAGCGCGGCTCTGCTCGGGCGCATCGGCAATCTTGCGGTCCTGCCGTATCCCGAAAACTGCGTATGGTGGTATGAGGAGGACAGGTTTGTCCAAAAATATCTGGGACATCACGGCGGCTTGACCGCCCGCGAAATGGAGATTCCGCTCGCCTTGCTCGAACTATAAAAGGAATGAGCGCGAAAAAATAATATGGCTGCATACGTTATCGTTCAGGTCCGGGTGCACAACCCGGCGCCTTATGAAGAATACAAAAAAGGGGTGCTTGCCACAGTCGAAAAATTTGGCGGCAGGTTTCTGGTGCGCGGCGGCAAGGTCGAAACTGTCGAAGGGGCATGGAAGCCCGAACGCTTTGTCATTTTGGAATTTCCGAGCATGGAACGCGCCCGCGCGTGGTGGAACTCGCCCGAATACCAGACGCTCGCAAACATTCGTTTTGCCAATGCGTCGTCGGAAATGATTTTTGTCGAGGGGGTCGGTTGAAACGTGCCCGGGTCAAGGAGGCGAACCCGCCGGTAAAAAAAACCATTGGGGTCCTTGCCGAACGGTCGCTCCACGCCGCGCTCAAAAAATGGTACGCCCGGCCCGGCGACCTGACCGAGGTGCCGCTCGAGGGTTTTCATATTGATCTGGTGCGCGGCGACCTGTTGATTGAAATTCAGACGCGCAACTTTTACGCCCTCAAGCGCAAACTGCCCAAGCTGCTCGAAAATCACCGTCTGCGTCTCGTCCACCCTATCGCCGCCGAAAAATGGCTCGTGCGCGTGGCGGCGGACGGCGTCACCGAACTGGCGCGACGACGCTCGCCCAAACACGGGACCTTTGAGGACATTTTTGATGAACTCGTGCACGTCCCAACCCTGCTCGCGCACCCCAATTTTTCGCTCGACATCTTGCTCATTTGTCAGGAAGAAATTCGCCGCGTGCGCAAGGCGAGCGACAAGCCCGTCAAACGCACTCGCTTTTTCCGCGATTGGGACCGTCACGATCACCGGCTCGTCAAGGTGATAGATTCGCGGCTGATCGAATCGCTCGACGATCTGCGCGCGTTCCTGCCGTCGAATCTCCCGCCCCGGTTCACCAATCGCGATATCGCCGACGCGCTCGGCTGCAGCTACCCGCGCGCCCAGTCCATGACCTATGTGATGCGTCAAATTGGCATCCTGCAAATCGCCGGCAAGCGCGGGCGTTCGATACTGTACGAATCCCTTTGAACTCGATTCCAGCCGCGTGCGTCAAATTCTTCACCTCGACCTCGATGCGTTCTATGCGACGGTCGAAATGTTCCTCAATCCCGCCCTGCGCGACAAACCATTGATTGTCTCGATGGGAGACATCAACACGCGCGGGGTTGTAGCCACCTGCTCGTATCAAGCCCGCAAGTTTGGCGTCCACAGCGCCATGCCTCTGCGCGAAGCGAAACGTCTGTGCCCACAGGCGATCATTGTTCCGGCGCGCCATCAAATCTATTCCGAACATTCACAGCGCGTCATGAGCTTGCTTTATCAAGCGACGCCGCTGGTCGAGCAGGTCTCGATTGACGAAGCATATCTCGAAATCGGACCGGAACGCGATGGCGCCGCCGTCGCGCGCGAAATCCAAACGCGCATCCACGAGGAGTTGGGTCTCTCGTGCACCATTGCCGTCGCATCCAACAAACTCGTCTCCAAAATTGCTTGTAACACGGTCAAACCGCGCGGGTTTATCATCGTGCCGGACGCGGCCAAGGAAGTGTTTCTCGCGCCCTTGCCCGTCGGCAAGATTCCGGGCGCGGGACAGGTCACGCGTGCGCGGCTCAAGACGAGATGGAATGTGGAAACGATTGAGGATTTGGCAAAGGTGCCGGCTGGCGAACTGCGCGCCGAGTTTGGCAAGCTCGGCAGTTACCTGTCGGAGGCGGCGCATGGGCGGGACGATTCGCCCATCGTCACGGACCGCGCGACCAAGAGTATCAGCCAGGAAAACACATTTGTGCGCGATGTGCGGAACCGCGAATTTTTGGAAAAACAACTTGATGAAATGAGTGAGAGGGTCGCGCGCGAACTCGAAAGCGAGGGGTTATTGGCGCGGACGATTGTGCTCAAGCTGCGCTATGAGGATTTTATAACCATGATGCGCCAGACCACTTTGCGCGTGCCGACAAGAGACGGCGAGTTGATTCGCAAGACGGCACGCGACCTCCTGACGCGGCACTGGGATTCCTCCCGCGCGGTGCGCTTGTTGGGTGTCGGCGTTCACAATCTGGTAGAGAGTCGGGGGACGTGGCAGCCGGAGCTGTTGTGACAGCAAGTTCAACAAAAAACGGGACGGCGCCCCATGGCGTCGCCCCGTGACATTCTCTGTTCTTGTGATCTAGAACAGCCCGCGTACGATCAACGCAAATCCCACGATCAGCATCGGTATGCCGATGATCGCCCCAATCACGGTCAGGGTGACGAGCAAGCCCAGAACGAGCAGCACAAACCCCAACAACACCGCCAGCAGGCGTCCGGTCAATCCCAGTATAAACGTCACCAACTGCCACAGCCAGACGAACGGCGCAAGCAAAATTGACGTACTTTTGGTGCTTGATGTCATTGGTCCATCTCCCTTCTTGCATCCATTTACGTGCATCGAGACAAAAAGTTGCAGTCGCTCACCGGAATGCAACTTTTTGACGCCTCGCAGTGTATACAAGGTGTCATGGGAAACACCACCAGCTTGCGCCCGGCGCTCACATGGACGGTCCGCGCCGCCCACTGCGCGATGGAGATCTTGACCAAACAGACCGACGCCCGTCTCGTCACGCTTACCCTGCAGGGGGACCGCGACGCCTTTGGCGAACTCGTGCGTCGGCACCAGACCTCTGCCTATAACGTCGCGCGACGCATTGTCGGTGACCCGCAGGATGCCCTCGACGTGACGCAGGATGCTTTTGTGCGCGCCTATGATGCGCTGGCGTCCTTTGACCGTCGGCGTCCCTTTGCCCCCTGGCTGCATACCATCGTCGCTAATCTCGCACTGAATTTAGCGCAGCGCAGACGCCCGACTGAATCGCTGGAACACGATTTTGAAATCAGCGACATGACCACAAACCCCGAGCGGGGTATCCTCGCGGCGGAACAACAGCAGCGCGTCCGTCAGGCGCTGCTCCAATTGCCGCCCGCCTGGCGCGCAGTGGTGGAACTGCGCCACTTTCAGGACATGAGTTATCAGGAAATTTCCGACACCCTGAATCTGCCTGTCAGCGATGTCAAAAGCCATTTGTTTCGGGCGCGGCAAAAACTCAAGCATCTTTTCGAGCAAACGGAATGAACCATCTCGACAACCCGACCATCAATTTGTATCTGGACGACGCGCTCGACGCTGTTGCGCGCGCGCGCGCAGACGCGCATTTGGCAGTCTGTCCGGTCTGCGCGGGCGAACTCGCCTCCTTGCGCGCGCTGACAACCTCGTTCGATGCCTGGCAGACAGAGCCCATCCCGCATGATCTCTCGGTGCGAGTGATGCAGCGCGTCGCGCAGCGTCCGGCGCCCGTCAATGTTTCGCGGTGGGGCGCGTTCCTGCTCGCCGCGCAGACGCTTGTGGCGGTCGGTTTGTTCATCTGGCTCTTGCCGATACTGACACGCCTCCTGGCTCAACTCACCAACATCTCGCTTCCATCCGTCGCATTGAATCCGTTTCCGGATGTTTCCGTTTGGATCGGTCCGCTTGGCGTTGCGCTTCCCTCGTTCGATATTTGGGTCTGGGGACTCGTGTTGGGCGGTGGGGCAGTGGTCTGGCTGGTTGTCAATCGTTTGATTCTCTCTTCGCTCAATCGCCCCTTGGAGACATCGAAATGAATTTGAGCGAGCTGGTGGTCCCGATAATCATATTGGCGATCTGGCTTGTCGGCATCGCCGCGCTGGTCCTCTTGCTCGATGTGTTATTTCCGCGCCTGGTGCGCCGCGCGAGCAGCACGACGAGAAAAATGCCGGTCCGTTCTGCTCTGGTGGGTTTGGTGAATCTCGTCTTTTTCGCCATTGTGAGCGTCGCTGCGCTTTCACTGGCAGAAGAAGCGGGTGGGGATGGCGTCGGAGCGCTCTTGCGCCTCTTTGCCTTGTTCGTGCTGCTCATCCTTAATGCGTTCCTCGCGATGGGGTTGACGGCAGTAGCGCGTTGGTTGGGCGAACGCATCCTGCCCGACGCGTCCGCCCCGCGTCAGGTCATCACGGGCATTGGCGTCCTCGAACTCGCCTCGCTCGCGCCACTCATTGGCTGGGTCATCGTCCCCCTCGTCGCTCTCCTCACCGGATACGGCGCGGTCATCATTGCGCTGGTCTGGCGGCGAGAATGACGATGGACGACGAAGGACGGACGACGATGGACGAAGAACGAAGGACGAAGAACGAAGAACGAAGGACGACGATTGACAAACAAAAATCGAAAATCGAAAATCGAAATTCGAAATTCGAAATTCGAAATTCAGCAATCAGCACTCAGCACTCAGCAATCAGAAAGGGGTTCTCATGGGTATCGGCATCGGTGATGTCACAACCGTTTTTGCAATTCTTGCCGCGCTCGGCATCGTATTTCCGGGGCTGCTGCTCGCATGGTTTCTGCTCATCCCCGACATGGTCGAACGTTCCCGCGAACGCGTCAGCCAAACGCCGTGGAAAACACTCTTGCTCGGGTTGTTGGTCCTGTTTGTGGTGAGCGTGCCGTTTGCAATTCTCAATGCAATGGCAGGACCTTTTCAATTTGTTGCGTATACGGTCCTCTTTGTTTTGCTCACCATTGCCACGATCGGCGCAGCGGGTATCGCCGCCTTGATGGGCGAACGCTTGCGCGGGCAGGGTGTCAGGGCAACGTCTCCGGGCGCGTTGCTGCGCGGAGCTGTCGTCCTGGAATTTGCAGTCGTCTTTCCGATTCTCGGCTGGTTCATCCTCTTGCCGATTGTGCTTTTGGTCTCGCTTGGCTCTGCCGGCTTTGCTCTGCTCGGTTGGACGCCGCGCCAAAAGGACAGGGCATCTGAACAGGCGACACAACCTGCCTTGCAGCCCGCGCCGCCAAAGATTTGACCGTCAAACGTCGTTTGTCGTCACCGTCTCGAGTCCTTATGATAACGCGTCGCCAATTCCTTTTCATGAGCGCCATCGCGGCGGGCACACTCGCCCTGAGTGCGTGTGCGCCCGCACGCGAGATTGTCAAATTGTCGCGCGGCGAAAGCGATGCTTTGCTGCACCCGCTTCCCGTCGCCGACGTGACGTGGCGTGCCCTGAGCCGCTTGACATTCGGTCCGCGCGCGGACGAAATCGCGCGAGTGGGAGAAATCGGTCTGGATGCATGGATCGAGGAACAGTTCGCTCCCGAAAGGATTGACGATCTCGACTGCGAACTACGCACACGCGGGCTGGATACGCTGTGGATGGACCCCGACCTGATCCTAAATGTGCGTCAGGACGCGGTCAAACTCGAACTCCAGCAAGCGACGCTGTTGCGCGCCGTCTACAGCCGCCGCCAGTTGAACGAGGTCATGGTGGAATTTTGGTCCGACCACTTTAACATCGCGCAGGACAAACTCGACTGTGCGTGGTTGAAAACGGTGGACGACCGCGCCGTGATCCGGCAGCACGCGCTGGGCAACTTTTTTGACCTGTTGTGGGCGTCCATGCATTCGCCCGCGATGCTGCATTATCTCGACAATCATGAAAACTTTGCCCATTCGCCCAACGAAAATTATGCGCGCGAGCTCCTCGAATTGCACTCGCTCGGCGTGGATGCGGGGTACTCGCAGCGCGATGTGCGCGAAACGGCGCGCTGTCTGACCGGTTGGACGGTGAATCAGGGTTGGACTCGCGGACGTTTTCAGTTTGACAGCTCCCAACATGATGAAACGACCAAGACCGTCCTCGGCGTGTCCATTCCCGCCAACGGCGGCGAGGGCGATGGCGAACGGGTCTTTGAGATCATTCGCGCGCATCCCGCGCTCCCGCGATTCATTGCGCTCAAGCTGGCTCGGCGGTTTGTGGCGGATGAGCCGCCGCCTGCATTGGTGGACTCGGCCGCGCGCGCGTTCCGTGATTCGCAGGGAGACATCAAGAGCGCCTTGCGCGCCATCTTTGCCGCTCCCGAATTTCATAACGCGCCCCCCAAATACAAACGCCCGCTTCATCTCGTGGCGGGCGCGCTGCGCCAACTCGGCGTGGAGTCGAACGGCGGCGCGGCGCTGCTCGCGCACCTGGTGCGTATGGGACAGCCGCTTTTTCAATGGGCAATGCCCGACGGTTTTCCCGACCGCGCGACCGCATGGCAAAACAACCTATTGCCGCGTTGGCAGTTTGCCCTGGCGCTCGCATCGGATGAAATCAAGGGGACGCGCGTAAATTGGGAGTCACTTTTATCCATCTCCGGCGATGGTTCTCTGCGCGCGGCGCTCGATGGCTTGGGGCTTGTCCTGCTCGACGCTGAACTGCCGCGCGACCGGATTGACGCCGCGGTCGCAAGACTGGGCAGTGTCTCTCCTGACCACGTCGTCCAAACTGCCATCGCTCTGCTCATCGCCTCACCGCAGTACCAGTGGCGATAAGAGTCAATTGGCAAAGGACGAGGGACGAAGGACGAAGGACGAAAAACATCGAAAATCGAAAATCGAAAATCGAAAATCAGAAATCAGAAATCAGAAATCACCAATCATGTCTAGACGAACCTTTCTCCAATCCGCGCTCGCCGGTCTCGCGTTCACTGTCTTGCCGACCTGGATGCCGCGCCTCGCGTTTACGCCCCGGACGGCGCAGGCGCAAGCGCAGGGGGACGTGTTGGTCTGCCTCTTTTTGCGAGGCGCGGCTGACGCGCTCAACATTGTCGTCCCCTTTGGCGAAGCGGATTATTACAAGCAACGTCCCACGCTCGCGATTGCTCGTCCCGATGACACACGCGTGCGAGCCGAATTGCGCGCGCAAAATCTGGATGACTTTTTTGGGCTTCACCCCGCGCTCGCGTCGCTCTTGCCGGTCTGGCAGGCACGGCAGCTGGCTTTTGTGCACGCCTGCGGCGCGCCCGACGAATCGCGCTCGCACTTTCAAGCGATGGAACTGATGGAGCGCGGATGTGAAACGAGCGGCGGGCCCGCCTCAGGGTGGCTCGGTCGCCACCTCGCCTCGCTCGACACGGGCAATCATTCACCCCTGCGCGCGTTGGGCATTGGCGAGCGCGTGCCGCGGATGCTCCAGGGCAGCGTCCCCGCCTCGGCTCTGCGCTCGATCGCCGATTTTCATTTGCGCGGGGATGGCGTCGCGGTGCAGACCATGCAAAATGCGCTTGCCGCCATGTATTCTGCCGATAACATCCTGGGCGAGATCGGCGACGAAACGCTGGATACGCTCGGCTTGATTGAAAAACTGAATGCGACGGATTATCGCCCCCGCGCAGGCGCGACCTATCCCGAGAGCGATTTGGGCATGGGCTTGAAACAGGTCGCCGCGCTGCTAAAAGCGCAGGTGGGACTGGAAGTGGCGTGTCTCGACGTGGGCGGTTGGGACACGCATGTGGTGCAGGGGGGGGGCGAGGGCAACATGGCAGAGCTCTTGCGTGACGTCGCCAATTCGCTCGCCGCGTTCTATGACGATGTAGAGGATCTCTCGAAACGATTGAGCATTGTGGTTTTGAGCGAGTTTGGCAGACGCCTGCAAGAGAACGGCGGACTGGGGACCGACCATGGGCACGGCAGTGTGATGTGGCTGTTGGGCGGTAGTGTGCGCGGTGGGCGCGTGCACGGAGTTTGGCGCGGCTTGCAGCCCGACAATTTGTTCGAGCATATGGACCTGGCGGTCACAACGGATTATCGCGATGTGCTGGGGGAGATCGTGTTCAAACGACTCAAGAATCCGAATCTGGCGGACGTTTTCCCGAATTATCAGGTGACGATGCGCGAGATTGTGAATTGATCTCGTTCCGGGCGTTTGCCATTCAACAAAAATGCGCCCCGTGAGATGATTCTCGCGGGGCGCATTTGTTTATTTCAGCTCGGGTCGGGTGTTTTGATTACCGCATATTGACGAGGATGTTCATATTGCGTTCGTACACATTACAAGTGGCATACGAGCTGCTCAGATACGCCTTGAGAATATAATGCCCGGGCTTGAGACCCTTTCTGGAACCGGTGAAAGTGCTGGTGAGCTGGGAGGGCAGATCGTCGGTTTCGCCGCCATAGAGTTGATAGGAACCGTTCTTGTTGGGATGAAGCGGGGTGCCTGTTTCCGAATCAAAACGAAATTCACCATAGCAATACGCATACTGCCCGCTATTGTGCTGCAAGAATCCTGTAAAAACGGCTTGAATATCCCCTCTTTTCCCTGCGGGAATGTCAAAGGAAATACTCAAAACTTCGAGTTTGGGTCCTCCGGAGGTGGTCGTCAGAGGCGTGTCGGAGCTTGCAGAAGCCATCAAGACGGTTCCCTGGGGCCAGAGGGCGTTGATTGCATCGGTGTCGGCGAGTGCGATGGTTCCGCCCGTGGCGAGTATGACGAACAGACCAACGATAAGCAAATGCCAAACTTTCAAATTTCCGTCCAAAACGTTTCTCACGCCATGCCTCCTTGAATGTGTCGCAGGCACAGGATAGTCCCGCGACAGTTGAGAGAGTGTCTGCCCGCACCGACGGCAGGCAAGTCAAGTATACACATTATTTTTGAAATCAACCTAACGATCAGATTACGATGCCGGAGCGTCTGTGGCGCATTGTTCTGACCTTTGACGTTGTCGCGTTCACCCCGGTGTGCTTGTGGGCGTGGCGGTCGGTCCGGTTGTTGGTTCGGTCAGCGCCGGATCGGCGGATACCCAGCAATCGGTCACGTCTGCTACAGGACAGACCACGCGCCACCACTTGTCGTCCGCGCTTTTATAGCCCGTGACTTGAGCTGTATTGCCTGCAAAAACGCCGCCGACGATATCAAAATCTGTGCCGGGACCGTTGCGAATGTTGATGTCCTCCTTTGCCAGCACATATTGCACGTCGGTTGGTTGGATGTCGAATGCTGCGGTATTGATTGGGGCGGGGGTTGCGTTCGGGTCAGCTGTACCCGCGACGGCAGGCGTGCGGGATACGCGGGTGGCAGGCGGGGTCGGCGTAAAAAAAGTGACGACGGGCGCGCGCGTGCCCTCCGGTGTAGCCGTAACTACGATGATCACCGCCGTCGGATTTGCGCCGGGCAAGGCGCCGCACCCGAGCAGCAAACATGAAAAACCAAAGAGCATTAGAATTTTCATAACCTCTCCTCGTGCGACATCATCAATCTCTCTCGCAAAAATGCTCCGAAATGTCTCATTGTAGTTTGGCTTGGACCTGGGCGACTACCTCCCGGATTGCCTGCGACACCACCTGCGCGTGCTCGGGGTTGAACGCCAACGACCCGTGCGATGCTCCCTGCACGATTTGATGCTTGGCATTGGTCGAAAGCGTGACGAGCTCTTGTTGCAGCCCCGTCCATCCTTCGAGTTGATTTTCGCCCGCGGTCAGCACAATCAATGGGCGATCGCCCAACGCGCCGAGAGTTGGCGGGTGGTCATACAGCGCAAACGCCGCGGGGAGGTCTCGCAGCGCGCTCTCGTGATATTTTGGCGCGGACCACATGGCTTTTAGTTCGGCGCGCTGTTGGGGCGCCAAAGCGCCAAAATCCAATTCCTCTCCGCTCGCGAAAAACAACCGAAAGAGCCCCAACCGCGCCAGCCACGGAAACGCGGCGGCTTGCTGGGCATAATCTTGCATTCCGGCGCGCAGCGCGGGATAGCGGACCATCTGCTCGGGATGCGACGAGTCCACCAACACGATGCCCGTCACTTTTTCGGGATGCTCTGCCGTATACATCCGCGCCAAGATTCCCCCAATCGAATGTCCGACAAACACGTAGGGTGGTGGAATATTTGCGTTCTGCAGCAAACCATCCAGGTCCGTCACGGCTTGCTCTGCCGTCCGCGCGGCGGCAGGCGAATCACTCCATCCGGCTCCGGCACGGTCATAGGAGCAGACGCGCGTGGTTTTGGCGATCTCCGGCTGAATCCAGCCCCATTCCGTCGAATTGTTACTTGCCATGGCTTCCAGAATCACCGTGGGCGAACCTTCGCCTGTGCAGTAGAGATGGAGGTTCAACCCATTCACGTTCACCAGCTTGCCCGGCGGCGGATACGCGCGCGCGTCATTTGCCTCGCCGACCGCTTGATAGACCAAACCGCCGACTACAAGCGATGCGATAATCACCACCAGGGCAATGAGGATGCGGACGAGCCACGTGACGACACGAGAGCGTTGTTTTGTTTGGGGTTCCTCGATTGATTCTTTTGTTTTCATGGTCTTTTATTCCGGTGTCATCTCGCCGGTTTGAGCGTCCATCCACCAGCGCCTGCCATCGTTGTCCGACAGTAGGACGCGCCCGGGCGTCTCCCACTCGACGGTCGTCAAGAGGCGCGTATCTTCTCGAACCAGAACCGTCTGTTCCAGTGTTGCCGCATCCACTCGTATCAGCGAGGTGGATTTCGCCCAGTCGCCCGCACAAGGTCTGCGTGCGACAGTATAGACCAGCGTTTTTTGATCGGGCGACCAAAGGATTTTTCCCGCCTGATACGGTTCTGAACCATAGTCCAATGGCAGCTCTCGTTCGTTCCCTTTTGCATCTCGGATGACCAGCCCGCGTCCGCCATAGCCGATATAGGCGAGCGTTTTTTCATCGGGCGCAAGCGACAGCCACAACCCCACACTGGGCACAACTTGCTCGGTATGTCCGGCCGTCAGATCCAAGCGCACCAAATCCGACCCGTTCACAAATACGGGACAGCCATCGGGAACGGGTACGTTCGTGTAATAGAGCGCAGTGCCATCTTTTGACCAGTGAAACGGCTCAGGCACCGTATAGCCCAGACCCCAATTGGACCAGCGGTCCAGCACTGTCCAGTTGCGCGGACCCTCCACCTCGTCCACCACCATTCGGGTATAGTACATTGCGCGGCCCGCCGCGGGCAGCGCCACTTGGACCTTGACCGACCATTTCCCATCCGGCGAGGAAAAATTCTGCTCGTGAAAATTCATCGCTGAGAGGACGGGCGTAGCCGTGCCCTCGGTCTCGGTTGGTCGAGTTGTGGCTGCGACGCTTGGCTCGGCGGTCGCGGTTGAGATTTCCACCGCCGCGGTGGGTTGGGAGAGTGCCGCTGCAACGGTGTCCGAGCTGGGGGTGTTGGCATCCGGCGGCGCTGCGGTGGGCAATGATGCGCTGCATCCCATGCTCAAAAGTAGTACAAACAAAGTGATGAGGTGTTTGGGAATCATATATCCAACGACCCGAATTATAATCGAATGGTTCCATTTTGGCAGCTGTATAATTTCGGAACCAAAACAGGGTGATTGTCGTCCTACACTCAGAGCGCGCGTGGACCGCGCGTTTTGTCGCGCGTATGAAATTTCCACTCAAATTATCGCTTCGTTGGCTGGTCGCTGCCGCAGCTCTACTGGGCGTGGGCATTCTCGCGCTCGCTTTTTTGCTGTTTGGCGATCTCCCCGCGCCCGATGCCCTGCTAACCCGCACCTCTCCCGACACGACCAAAATCTTTGACCGCAAGGGCAAGCTTTTGTATGAAATCCTCGACCCGCGCGCGGGACGACGCACCCGCGTGGCGTTGGACGAACTGCCCGCGCACCTGCGAAATGCGGTCGTCGCCGTCGAGGATGCCAATTTCTACACCCATCCCGGAGTGGACGCGGTGGGAGTTGTCCGCGCCATGGTGCAGTATGCTCAGGCGGGTTATATAGTTTCGGGCGGCAGCACCATCACCCAGCAGCTCTCACGGCTCGTCCTCTTGTCGCGCGAGGAACAGGAATCGCGCACGGTCGCGCGAAAACTGCGCGAAATGGCGCTGGCGCTGCGTATAACGCAGGCGTATTCCAAAGACCAGATTTTGAACATGTATCTGAACGAGGTCTATTTTGGAAATCTGGCGTATGGCGTCGAGGCGGCGGCGCGCACCTATTTTGGCAAGCCCGCGCGAGATTTGGATTTGGCGGAAAGCGCGCTGGTTGCGGGACTGATCCAATCGCCCGCGGCTCATGATCCATATGTGAATCCGGATGCGGCGCGGGCGCGGCAGCGCGTTGTGTTGGATTTGATGGTCAAAGCCGGTTATATCACGACGGATGACGCGGACCTGGCGGCGAACGAAGTTTTGCATCTCAAGGCGACAGACAAGCGCGAGATCATTCGCGCGCCCCATTTTGTCGCCTATGTGCGCAACCTGTTGGAACAGCAATACGGCGAGCAAGCGGTGAACGCGGGCGGGTTGAATGTGATTACCACGCTCGATTTGGACCTGAACTCGCGCGCGCAGGAAATCATCAGCCGTCACGTCAATGCTCTCAAAAGCCGCACACGCAACGAGAACGCGCCCGATTATAACCTGAATGATGCCGCGCTCATCGCGCTCGACCCCGCGACGGGTGAGAGTGTCGCCATGGTGGGCAGCGCGGACTATTTTGACGAGTCCATTGATGGCGCGGTGAACGTCGCCCTGTCTCTGCGTCAACCCGGGTCCTCGATCAAGCCGATCACTTATGCCGCCGCGTTCGCCCGGGATTACACGCCCGCCACCGTCCTCTCGGACGTTCCGACCACGTTCCAGACGCAAGAGAACGAACCGTATGCGCCGCAAAATTTTGACAGGCAGTGGCATGGTCCCCTGTCTCTGCGCGCCGCGCTGGCGACCTCGTCCAACATGATTGCGGTCAAGGTGTTGGAGCATGTCGGGTTGAATGCCATGCTCGAGACCGCCCGGGCGATGGGGATCACGACGTTTGACGAGTCTGACCGTTTCGGGCTTGCCCTGACGTTGGGGGGGGGGGAGGTCAAACTCCTCGAACTGACCGCCGCGTATGCCGCGCTTGCGAACGAGGGCAAGCGGGTCCCGCCCATCGCGATTCTGTCGGTCAATGACCGCGCAGGCGAACACGGCGAATTTGTCCAAGCGATCTCGCCGCAGGTGGCTTTTCTGGTCACATCTATCCTTGCCGACGATCTCGCGCGCATCCCCGCCTTTGGTGAAGATAGTGTGCTCAATCTGTCGCGCCCGGCGGCGGCAAAAACGGGGACGACGACCGATTTTCGCGACAACTGGACGCTCGGTTATACGCCCGATCTTGCCGTGGGCGTCTGGGCGGGCAACGCGGACAATGCGCCCATGTATCGTGTCACGGGCATCACGGGCGCAGGTCCGATTTGGCATGATTTTATGGAAACGGCGCACCGCGGCTTGGCCGAAAAGGCGTTCCCGCGCCCCCCGGGTATTGTCAGCGTCGAAATTTGTGACGCGTCGGGTCTCATCGCCACAGAGATCTGTCCGCGTGTGCGAAACGAATTGTTTATCGAGGGCGCCGAGCCCAAACGCGAGGACGATGCCTATCGGGTGTTTGAACTGGACGCTGCGACAAATTTGGTCTGGAACGATCACTGTCGCGGACCGCGGATCCGACGCGTTTACCGTGTGTATCCGCCCGACGCGCAGGACTGGGCAAGACGAAAAGGGCTCGCGCTCGCGCCCGAATTGGATTGTCTGGGACGATTGGCAAATGTGGGGCAACCCTCCTCGGGCGTCATGCCCGGGGCAATCTCTACACGCGCGGCGTTGGAGGTGGTCTCGCCCGCGCACCATTCACAGTTCGAGACCAGCCCGCAGATTCCCAAAGACCTACAACGAATCGAAGTGAGCGCGCGCCTGAATCAGGCGGTCAAAATTGTCCGGTTGACGTTGTATATAGATGGCGAGGCGATCGGGAGATTTTCCACCGTACCCTATCGCGCGCTGTGGGAATTGAGTGTGGGCGAACACACCGCGCAAGCCGTCGGCATCGCCGTTGATGGCGCGGAAATCAAAAGCGAGATTGTGAATTTTTCGGTTGCGCAGGCGAATTAATCGGTTGACCGGAAATACGAAACAGAAACACGAATCGGTGGAGAGAAAGCGTTGGATTGGCAGCATGTTGATCAAGACGGAACGACTGTTGTTGCGTGAATTTGTCGCCGAAGACTGGCGACCGATGTATGTATATCAAAATGACCCGCGTTATCTGGAATATTATCCGTGGGAACATCGCAGTGAACTAGACGTAAAGGCGTTCACCCAACGCTTTTTGGACCAGCAGCAGGAATCGCCGCGCACACGATTTCAACTTGCAATTGTTCTGGCAGCAGACAACAAGATGATCGGCAATGTGGGCATTCGCAAGTCCGACGCGCAGGCAATTTCGGCGGAATTGGGGTACGAGCTTGCGCCGCGCGAATGGAATAACGGATATGGCACGGAAGCCGCGACCGCGATGCTCAAATTTGCGTTCGAGCAGCTGCGCCTGCATCGCGTCTCGGCGCGAGTGAATGTCAACAACAGCGCCTCGATTCGCCTGCTCGAAAAACTTGGCATGCGTCAAGAGGGGCGGCTGCGTGAACAAGAGTTTTTCAAAGGGCGTTATTGGGATACACTGGTCTATGGTATGTTGGAGGATGACTGGCGCTGGCGCGTCGCCGACCGCGGCGCCTGAGCCGATGCCCAAAAGGTAGGTTTACGGACCGAACGCGAGCCAGGGGTGAAAGAACAAATCTCCGGGCAGCTTGCGAATTTATTGCGTTTATCAAGCCATGAAAAAACCCATCGCGTTTGACGCCTACGAAGCCATTGCCGAACGCTTTGCCGAACGGGTGGACTATTACGCGTGGAACGCGCATTATGACCGCCCCGCCGTCCTCGCGCAATTGCCCGACGTAACCGGACGCGATGTGCTGGACGCGGGCTGTGGTCCGGGTGTATATGCCGAAGAGATGTTCGCGCGCGGCGCGCGCGTGATCGGGGTGGATGCGAGTCCGACTATGCTTGCGACGGCGCAAAAGCGGCTGGGGGAGCGTGTGCGGCTGTTTCAAGCGGATTTGGAAAAGCCGTTGAGCATGTTCGGGGACGCTTCGTTCGACCTGGTGCTCAGCGCGCTCACGCTCGATTATGTCCTCGATTGGGATGGTCTCTTTCGAGAGTTTTTTCGGGTCCTCCGCGCACAGGGGCATTTTCTTTTTTCCGTACAGCACCCCTTGTCCGATTATGTGCTCAATCTGGCGGACGATTACATGCAGACCGAGCTGTATCACGCGCGCTTTCGTAGCATTGACCCTAAATTGCGCGTGCCGACCTACCGCCGCCCTTTGCATCGGATGATTGACCCGTTGGTCCGCGCCGGACTGACGCTCGAACAAATCGTCGAACCTCAGCCGACCATAAAATTTCGCGACCAGTTCCCGGAACAATACGAACGTCTGATGCGTCGCCCCGACTTTATCATTTTCAAGGCATCAAAACCCGGCTGACAATCGCGAGCTGCAGTCTCTGATCATCGGTCTCGAGTCACTCGTCTTTTGCCTTTTGACCTTTATCCGTCATCTGCCGTCTGTCGTCTGTCATCGGCGCCCTGCCGGAGAATCCTATGCTCAACTGGAACAATTTTCGTGTCCTGACGTTTGATTGTTACGGGACCTTGATAGATTGGGAAAGCGGAATTCTGAACGCGCTCAAACCTGTCTTTGTTGAGCATCATGTGCGAATCAGCCAGGATGATGCGCTGGAACTGTTTGGTGAATTGGAATCGGCAGAGCAAGAGGAATACAAGCGTTATTATCTGGTCCTGGAAAATGTGCTCAAGACGATGGGGACGCGGTTGGGGTTTTCGCCGTCCCCATCAGAGATTCGCGCCTTTGGGCAGTCGGTCGCCGATTGGTCTCCCTTTCCCGACACGGTGGACGCTCTCCTCGCGCTGAAACAAAAATACAAATTATGCATTCTCTCTAATGTGGATGACGAGCTCTTTGCCCATTCGGCAAAAAAACTCCAGGTCCCGTTTGACGATGTGATTACGGCACAACAATGCGGCTCGTATAAACCCGCGCTCAACAATTTTCGGGTTGCCGCCGGACGCGTGGGCGTGCCCAAAAAGCAGTGGCTCCATGTCGCCCAGAGCTTGTTCCATGACATTGCGCCCGCCAAAAAGATGGGCTTGCGTACCGTTTGGGTAAACCGCCGCTGGGACAAACCCGGCGCGGGAGCTACACCGCCCACAACAGCTGTGCCCGATGTCGAGGTCCACACCCTTGCCGAGCTGTCAGAGCTTGTAAAGGATTGATATGCTCAACCCACAAATCCAAACCCGCAAATACACGCTCTCATTCGCCACCGCCTCCCTTCTCACCGTCGCGTCATTGCTGCCGGTCGGACTTGATCTATATGTATGGCTGGAATTGGCAACTCACTCTATGTTTTATCTGTGGACTGCCACCGCCGCATTCGCCGCGTTTTTTGCGCTTATCTTCTCGATTAGAGATTTTACGTTTCATGTTTGGCACTACAAGGACCAACGCCCATGACATCCCATCTCAACCTCACTCTCATATTCTTTCTCTCTCTGTTTGTCGCCTGCGGCGTGCCGCAGACCATGAACGTGCAAGGCGCACAGATCCAAAATGGCTCCGATGCAGGCGTCGCCAATCTCGCGCCCAACGCGCAGACAACAGCTACCCCGGCCGCGACCGGCACGCTGACAGCTACACAGGGTGTCAGCACGACCACAATGTTTCCGAGCATTGCCAACGCGCCGCTGCAAGTGATTTCCACGTCACCTGCTGCCGACGCGCAAGAAATCGCCGTTGACCGCCAAGCCACGCGCATCATCGTCCAATTCAACCACCCCGTCGTCCCGCTCGTTTCCGTATCAGAGCAGGCGGGTTTGCCTCAGCCGCTCACCATTTCCCCCGCACTCGCGGGCAGCGGCATTTGGATCAACACATCCACGTATTCGTTCACCCCGTCACAGGACTTGGGGGTGGCGACCGAGTACACGGTCAATGTTGCGGAAATGACCGATATGCTCGGTTCGACTCTGGATGGTTATGCGTGGAAATTCAAGACCGCTTCGCCGCAGGTCAAGCTGACCTATCCCGAAGCGGGCACACAAAACGCGGGCGCGAGCGAACCGATCAGCATGACCTTTAATACCGAGATGGACCGCGCGTCGGTCGAATCGCGGTTCACGCTGGTCAGCACCTCCGACGGCGCCAACGTGCCCGGAACATTCGAATGGAACGCGACCGTCGCGAAATTTGTCCCAAATACTCCACTCGACTATGACGCACAATACCGCGCCACGTTGAAAGCGGGCGCACAGGACATTAACCAGCAAGCTGCAACGCTCCAGGATGTGGTATGGCAGTATCGCACCTCGCGCAAACCCGGGGTTCTGAGCACAGTGCCCAAGGATGGTGATCAGAGTTCGATTGCCATTCGCAACGGCTTTCAGATCACCTATGCCTCGCCGATGGCGCAGGATGGGGTCACGGTGACAATTCAGCCGACCATCACCAACCAGTATTCGTACTGGAACGATTCGACCCAGCAGACCATTGCGGGTGGTTGGCTCGCCTCGGAAGCGTATACCGTCACGATCAGCGGCGAGTCCGAAACGGTCTTTGGCGACAAGTTGGGCGAGGATGTGGTCGTCAAATTTGTCGCCGCGCCGCTCGACCCCGAAGTCTATCTCAATGTCACCGGCACCACCGGGCTGTATGACTCGAACGCGCCGCAGCTCATTTACACCACCTTTGTCAATGTCCCTTCCATCGAATATGGGCTTTACAACGTCCCGCGCGCCGATTTACTGCGCCTCGTCGGAGCTGACCGCTACCAGTACTGGGACAATTACAAGCCCGATTCCAACAACCTCATTCGTTCGTGGTCGCAAGACGTGAGCGCGCCGTTGAACGCCTCGCGCGTCATCTCGACTTCGCTCGGCGGCGACACCCCTTCGACCTACTTGAAACCCGGCGCGTATTATCTGGAAGCGCGCCCGCCCGCAGAGCTCAAGAGCGCCAGCCGCTCGCGGCACATGCTCATTGTCACGCCCTACAACCTCGCGCTCAAGCGCAACGAGACTGAAGCGCTCGTCTGGGCGACCAATCTTGCTGACGGGAAACCCGCCGCCGACCTGCCCATCACGATTTATGGCGCAAACGGTCAGGCAGCCGCCAGCGGCAAGACCGACAAGGATGGAGTCTTTCGCGGCGCCTTTCCGCGTCAAGAGTATTACGAGCCGATTTTCGCCATGAGCCAAGAAAATACCGATTTGCTCGCGGCAGTCGGCAGTGATTGGGCGGAGGGCATCCAGACGTATGATTTCAATCTCAGCACCCAGTATGGCGCGCAAGAATATTACGCCAACATGTACACCGACCGCGCAATCTATCGTCCGGGCCAAGTGGTGTATTTCAGGGGCATCCTGCGCCGAGACAACGACGCGAGCTACACCCTGCCAACCGACCTGAAAACCGTGCCCATCAAGGTCAGTGATGCGAACGGGCGCGAGATCCTCAATCAGGAACTGCCGCTCGGTCCTTATGGCACGTTTGATGGCAAGATTGATCTGAATAAAGGCGCGTCACTCGGTTTCTACACGATCATTCTCGAATTTGGTCCCGAAAATCGCCGCTTTTACAACAGCATTGATTTTCAGGTCGCCGAATACAAAGCGCCGGAATTCCAAGTCGAGGTGACGACCGACAAGCCATCCTATGTGAATGGCGAGACGATCCGCGTCAAGTCAAATACCGCCTTCTTTTTCGGCGGCGCGGTCTCGGATGCGGATGTGCAGTGGCGGCTGTTGAGCGATGATCTCTTTTTCTCGACCGACAAGGTCGAGGGCTATTGGGATTTCAGCGACTATGATTTGACCGCAGACCGTCGTCCGTCGGGCGGCGTCATCCGCGAAGGCAAGGGCAAGACCGACGCGCAGGGCAACTTTGACTTTGCCATCCCGGCGGACGTGCGCGACTTTGCGCTCTCGCAAAACTTGACGATTGATGTCGAGGTAACCGACATTAACAATGCGGTCGTCGCCTCGCGCGTCGTCGTTCCCGTGCACAAGGGCGATTTCTATATCGGCTTGCGCCCGCAGTCGTATGTGGGACAGGTGATGGAGCCGCAGGGCGTGGATATCATTACCGTCTCGCCCGAAGGCAACCCCTTCCCGAATGTGCCCGTAACGATTTCGGTCTATGAGCACAAGTGGTTCAGTGTGCGCGAGCGTGACACCGATGGCAATTTCTACTGGAAGAGCTCGTACACCGATACGCTCCAAGCGACAATCGATGTGACGACCGACATCAGCGGCACGGCGAGCGCGTTCTATACGCCGACTGTTGGGGGCGTTTTCAAGATTGTCGGACAAGCGCAGGACGAAAATGACAATGCCATTCGCAGTGCGACCTATCAATGGGTTGCTACCGACCAGTTTGTGAATTGGCGCATCGAAAACAACGACCGCATCGAGCTCGTCGCGGACAAAAAGGAATACAGCGTTGGCGACACGGCAAAAGTGTTGATTCCTGCACCCTTTGCGAACGCGCAGGCGCTCATGACCATCGAGCGCGGCGGCATCCTTGAGGTGAAACCACTCGGCGTCATCGGCAACAGCGATACGCTCGAAATTCCGATCACTGAAGAGCTCCTGCCAACCGCGTATGTGTCGGTGATGCTCGTCAAAGGACGCACCGAGGATTCGCCCACGCCGCAGTTCAAACTCGGGTATGCGACGCTGAATATCAATCCCGAGGGGAAAATTCTTGCAGTGAAAATTACGCCGGACGAGGCGCCAAACGAAAACGGCATCGCGCAATATGAACCGGGCGACAATGTGATTTTCACGGTGGAAGCGACCGACGCCGGGGGCAATCCCGCGCAAACCGAATTTTCCGTCGCATTGGTGGACAAAGCCGTGCAGGCGCTCGCCGACGACCGTTCCGTCTCGCTCGAAAACGCCTTTTGGGGCACGCGCGGCATCGGCGTCCAAACGGCCGCGTCGTGGGTGCGTTCGGTGGAACGCATCAATCAAAACGTCCAAGCCCAAGCCAAAGGCGGCGGCGGTGGCGGCGGACGGGAACAAGCTTCTCCCGTGCGCCGCAATTTCCAGGATACGGCGTACTGGCGAGCCGACCTCGTGACCGATGCGAACGGCATAGCGAGCGTCACGATTCCGCTGCCCGACAATCTGACGACATGGAATCTGACTGCCAAAGGTGTGACCAAGGAAACGCTCGTCGGCACGGGCAAGCTCGACATTCTTTCAACCAAACCGGTGCTCGTGCGTCCGGTTGTCCCGCGGTTCTTTGTTCCCGGCGACCAGGTCTTGATTCAGGCAGTCGTCAACAACAATACCGACAAAGCGGTTACGGTGGACGTAAACCTCACGGCGACCGGAATAACGCTGAGCGGCAGCGCCACACAACCCTTGACCGTGCCTGCCAATAACCGCGCCAAGGTGACATGGGAAACGAGCGTGGACACGGACGCACAAGCGGTCCGGGTCAAGTTCAGCGCCGAGGGGGACGGTTATTCCGACGCGCTCGAAGCGACGCTGCCCGTCGTTCGCGCCACGTCTCCCGAAGTGGTCGGCGCCTCCGGCACGGTGGATGCGAGTGTGGCAGAGCAAATTCAGGTCCCCGCCAATGCGGACCCGACCGCGGGTGGTTTGCGGATCACAACCAGCCCGTCGCTTGCCGCCGTCTCGCTCGAATCGCTCAAATTTCTGCAAGCGTATCCGTATGAATGTTCCGAACAGGTTGTCAGCAAGTTCTATCCGAACATCGTCACGTATCAGGCGCTCAAGAAATTCAATGTCGAGAATGAGGAATTGGAATCTGATCTTGCGATAAATATCAGCAAACAGATTCAACAGCTATATCAGCTTCAGCACGGTGACGGCGGTTGGGGCTTGTGGGCGAACGACAACTCGATGCCGCACACCACCGCCTATGCCTTGCTCGCTCTCGATACGGCAAACCGACAGGGCTTCAGCGTGGATGAGTATGTCATGCAGCGGGCGCGTGACTATCTGACCCAGTATCTCGATCAACCCGTGAATGCGACAGAACCGTATGCATACAACGAGCGCGCCTTTGTCATCTATGCGATGCAAGAGGTGACGGGAGAATACGGCGCTCGCGCGTTGAACCTCTACGAACGCCGCACGCAGTTGGACAATTTCGCCAAGTCACTGCTCATGGTCGCGTTGTTTGATTCCGACAACAAGACCCAGGCAGCCGCGCTCGCCCAGGAACTCACCGCCGCCGCCATCCCGAGCGCGGCAGGCACGCAGTGGCAAGAAAAGCAGCCCGACTGGTACATGATGAACACCGACACGCGCACAACCGCCATCGTCCTGTATGGTCTCGCGCGCGTTGACCCGCAAAATGCCCTCTTGCAAAATGCCGTGCGCTGGCTCACGACTATGCGTCAACAGGGACATTGGGAAACGACGCAGGAAACCGCGTGGTCGGTGCTCGGTCTGACCGAGTACATGACTGCCAGCGGCGAACTCGATGCCGACTATAGCTATCAGGTTGCGTTGAATGACGCGCCCCTCGCGCAAACAACGGTCACCAAAGAAACGGTCGCGGACAATCAGCAGCTCGATGTGGCGATAAAGGATTTGCTCATTGACACGGCGAACGAATTGCTGTTCACCCGCACCCAGGGTCCCGGCAATCTGTATTACAGCGCCTTTCTGAATTACTATCTACCCGCCTCGGAAATTCAGGCGCTGGATCATGGGGTGCTGGTTGCCCGCCAGTACTTGGCAGTGGACCAGGCGACGTTGAACCCGACCAACGAAGCGATCACGAGCGCGCAGGTGGGTGATTACGTCCAGGTCAAGTTGACCGTCATCGCTCCGATCAATCTGCACTATCTGCTGGTGGAAGACCCGTTGCCGTCCGGTTTCGAAGCGGTTGATACGTCGCTCAAGACGACGTCAGCGGGCGCCGCCGCGCCGGAACTGGAAAAACAGATTAGCGATTGCACGGCGTGCAGCGAGTATTATCATCCCTTCTGGTATTATTGGTCGAATACCGAGCTCCGGGATGAC
The DNA here is from genome assembly GCA_020851635.1 of Anaerolineae bacterium. Classification (GTDB taxonomy): domain Bacteria; phylum Chloroflexota; class Anaerolineae; order UBA4142; family SHND01; genus SHND01. Next base: position 365 of record JADZCJ010000010.1, on the reverse strand, counting down.
AGGGTGGCGCTCTTTGCCAACTATCTCTCGCGCGGCACCTACGAATACACCTATCTCATACGCGCAAGCGTCGGCGGCGAGTTTACCGCCCTCCCGACATTCGCCCAGCAAATGTACGAACCCGGTGTGTTTGGCAGGAGCGCCGCCTCCGAGTTCACGGTAACGGGGGAATAACTGGATGAAAAAAACCGCACAGGTCTTGCCTGTGCGGTTTTTTTCATCTCTTTTTTATCTTTGTCCGGCGTTGGTGCATGAAAGTGGCATAAGCGTATAATCTTGGGTTATGCCAAACCAAAACAAGAAAACACGCTCATGCCAAAAGTCATTATATCGCATTCGGAACTGGAAGACCTACGAACAAGCCC
>JADZCJ010000009.1 GCA_020851635.1 Anaerolineae bacterium | reverse complement strand
TCTCGACAAGGTATTTCACGGCGACATTACGGGGATTGGCAAGGGCGAAATGCTCACCGTCGTTACGGATGCCGGTCCATCGGTCTATGTCGCCGTCGAGCGCATCACCGGCACACTGCACGGCAAGCAGGGCAGTTTCGCGCTCGTCCATCAGGGCGTCGCGACGCCAAATTCGCAAGAACTCTCGATTTTTGTCGCGCCCAATTCGGGCAGCGGCGAGCTGGTGGGACTGACAGGCAGAATGACCCTCGACCTTTCGGGCGGTGGGCACGCCTATGTGCTCGAATACACGCTCTCCTAGCAGGTTGTCGGAGAGACCTCATTTGTAATCATGAACGCGCGTCGTAGTATCTCAAAAAGAACTATAATTTGGTTTCACTCCGACAACCTGCTAGATCTCACTTGAACAAAATCAGACCACTCTCGGAACGCGCTATGCGCCGCACGGCGCGCCTCCTTGCCGAACGTGACCCCGACCTGGATCGAATCTATCAAGAGTTCGGTCCGCCGCCGCTCTGGGCACGCAAACAAGGGTTCTCGACCCTCATCCATATCATCCTCGAACAGCAGGTCTCGCTTGCCTCTGCAAAAGCCGCGCACACGCGCTTGATTGCGGCAACCAATCCACTCACCCCCGAACGTTTTTTGCAGTTGGATGATGTCGCGCTCAAGCGCGTCGGTTTCAGCCGCCAAAAAACGCGGTACGGGCGCGAATTGGCGATCGCGCTCGTCGAGGGGCGTCTCGATCTGGAACAGCTCTATCTCGCAAGTGACGAGGATGTGCATCTCACCTTGAGCCAAATCAAGGGCATCGGACGCTGGACGACGGACATTTATCTCTTGATGGCGCTGCTCAGACCCGACATCTGGCCCCGCGGCGACCTCGCGCTGGCAGTCGCCGTCCAACAAGTCAAGGGGTTGCCGCACCGCCCAACGGACAATGACCTTGTCCGCATGAGCGAACCCTGGAGACCCTATCGCGCCGTCGCGGCGCGCATGTTCTGGCACTATTACCTGAGCATACGAAACAAGACATGAGCGCAAGCTATACTTGGAAGGAGAAATCTCGGTTGTTGTGCCCGCGCGAGATGTCTCTCTCTCGACTGCGCTCGAGATCGTTCGACCTGACATGGACCGCGACTTGGCAGTTGCCATGCTGACCAAGCGCCGGTCATTGACAAATCCGCCCAATTCCCCATAATAAAACCACATCGGCGACGACGGAACGAGTACGTCACCCCACGCATTCCAGAGAGACAAGAGCATCGGCTGAAACTCTTGATCATGCAGCGGCGGCGGAAATTCACTCCCGAGCCGCGTGGGCGAATTCAGTAGCCCGCGCCGTGACACGCACGTTACGCGTTCGAGTGGTGCGGCATCCAAAAAGCGGATGCCCTCAATCTGGGTGGTACCGCGGGAAGCGAATGTGAATTCAAACTCTCGTCCCAATGTGGGATGAGAGTTTTTTAGTTGAACCATGATCATTTACCACCTCACGCCGAAACGTTTTTACGAGAGCCAAAAGAAAAACGCCGTGTATCTACCCAAACTCTTTACGGAGGACGGCTTTATCCACTGCACCAGAGAGCCGGACGAAATGGCGCGCGTTGCCAACCGTTTCTACAGGTCAGAAAACGGTCCCCACATCTATCTATATATTGACACACGCAAGCTGCAAGCCCGGACGGTGTATGACGACCCTGAACGGAAATATCCGCACATCTACGGCGGTTTGAACCATGATGCGGTGGTCGCCGTCAAACTCGCCCGACGCGATGCGAGGGGCAACTTTTTGCCGCCCGAAAAACTGTGAATGAGGAACGCATGAACGAAAACGGACAAGCACTGCAAGCCCGCGCCCTGGCGCAATTGGATTCGATCTGGGACCCCGCGAAATTAGAAGAATGGCGCGTCGAATTTATCGGACGCAAAGGCGCGGTCAATGCCCTCTTTGAACAAATCAATTCGATCTCCAAAGAGGAACGCGGCGCGTTCGGCAAACAAGCCAACGAGGTCAAGCAGGCGCTCGAAACAGCATTCACCGCCAGACAGGGCGCGGTCAAGCAGCGCGCGCTCTCGGAAGCGCTCGAAGCCGAGCCACTCGACGTGACCCTGCCGGGCCGCCGTCCACAGCGCGGGCGCTTGCATCCCACGACACAGACGCTCCGCGAGATGTATAAAATTTTTGGCGAGATGGGTTTTCAAGTCTATCGCACGCGACAGGTGGAAACAGACCTGATGAATTTCCAACTGCTCAACATCCCGCCGTATCATCCCGCGCGCGACAATTGGAGCACGTTCTATGTTGCCGACACGGACGAACGCGTCGTTCTGCGGACCCACACATCACCGGGTCAAGTTCGCGTGATGCGCGAGATGTATCCCGGACCCATTCGCGCGATTCTGCCGGGACTGTGCTACCGTTACGAGCAGATCAGTTCGCGCTATGAAATTCAGTTTAATCAGCTCGAAGGGCTGGCGGTCGGGCACAATATCACCTTTGGCGACCTCAAAGGGACGCTCACCGAGTTTGCGCGGCGCATGTTTGGCGAACGACCCGTCCGCTTTTTTGCCGACCATTTCCCGTTCACGGAACCTTCCGCCCAGATGGACGTAAAGTGTATTATCTGTGAAGGCGCGGGCTGTGCGCTGTGCAAATACACCGGCTGGCTCGAAATTCTCGGCGGCGGCATGGTGCATCCCGTGGTGCTCCGTAACGGCGGTTATGACCCCGACGAGTGGAGCGGCTTTGCGTTTGGCATGGGACCCGAACGGATTACAATGCTCAAACACGGCATCACCGATATTCGCTATTTTTGGGGGAACGACCTCCGCTTTTTGGAACAGTTTTGACAACGCAAGGCGAATGACGACGGATCAGACATTGGTTTTGGTCATTGGTCGTTCGCCCATTGGCAAGCATAATCATGGCAAGCACAACTCCAAGCGCCGTCAGCCCCAAGTCGCGCGGCATCATCAAAGCCGTTGACCGCGCGGCATTATTTGTCGTCAAGCATTGGCTCGGTCTCTTTTTGCTGGTCTATGGCATTTGGGTCTGGGCGCCGTTTCTCGCGCCCGTCTTGATGCATAACGGCTGGACGACGGCGGGCGAATCATTATATTTTGTCTACAGTCTCTTTTGCCATCAGCTCCCCGAACGTTCGCTCTTTTTCTTTGGACCGCAGACCATGTACAGTCTCGAACAGATCGGGCAGGTCTGGCCCACAACCAGTCAACTCGTGCTGCGCCAATTCGTCGGCAACGCCGAAATGGGTTGGAAAATGGCATGGAGCGACCGCATGATTTCCGCATATGGCGGCATCTGGCTCGGCGCGGTCCTCTGGGCAATTTTTGGCAAGCGTGTCCCGCGCCTTTCGCTCGTCGTCTGGCTCGTCGTCGGCGTCCTGCCGCTCGCGCTCGATGGCTTTACTCACTTTTTCAATGACATCCTCGCGGGCAGTTCGGGGCAGGGTTTTCGCGACACCAACGAATGGCTGCGCGTGGCGACAGGCAACATTTTTTCTGACGAGTTTTACTATGGCAACATGCTCGGCTCATTCAATTCATGGGCGCGCTGGATCACCGGCTTGCTCTTTGGCATAACCACCGTCTTTGCCATTTTCCCGATCATCGCGGCGGCGATGCTCGAAACCCAAAAAGACCTCGAGTATCAACTGGCGCGCATTCACGAGGTAGAGGGTCAAGGTTAAGGTGAAACGTTTCCTGCATTCACCCGCATTCTCACCCATCGGTCTCATCGGCTGGGCGCTGATCATCGGTGGCGGCGGTTGGGACCTGATCTATCACCTCGCGCCTCTTGTTTCGGATGTGACCTGGTCGCCCGTGATTGACATCCTTGGCGAGTTCGGGCACACGGTCGTCCTCGTTGGCATGGCAATCGTGGTGTTTGCTGTTTTACTCGCTCAACATCGCAAACGAATGCAGTAAGGTCACCTTCCAACCATAATAGAGGAATAGATTCCACACACCATGAAAGTCCCCGTCTCCTGGCTGCAAGATTTTGTTGACATTACAATCCCCATTGACCAACTCGCCGACAAGCTCACCTTTGCGGGTCTGGAAGTGGAAGAAATAGAGTATATCGGCGTCCCCGCGCCCACAAAACAAGGGAGCAAGGACAATTCGCTCGCCTGGGACCGCGAAAAAATCCTTGTCGGCGAGCTCGTCGAAACGCTCCCCCATCCCAACGCCGACCGCCTGCGTATTGTGCGCGTCGCTTACGGGCGCGGCGAACCCGTCCGGATGGTGACCGGCGCGCCCAACATCAATCTTGGTGATTCGGGTCAAAAGGTGGTCCTCGCGCTCGAGGGGTCGCGCCTCTATGACGGACACAAAGACGGTCGCGAGATCATGACCCTCAAAAAGTCAAAAATTCGCGGCGTCGAGTCCTCCTCGATGGTTTGTTCCGAAAAAGAGCTCGGCATTTCCGATGAGCACGAAGGCATCATCATCCTGCCCGACGATGCTCCTGTCGGCACGCCGTTCGTGGATTACATGGGCGACGTTGTGCTGGATGTCAAAATCAATCCCAATTTTGCCCGCGCCCAATCTATTCTCGGCGTCGCCCGCGAAGTCGCCGCGCTGACGGGACAGACCGTGCGGCTGCCGGACGATTGGGACACGGCGCAGGTCGGCGCGCCCGAGACCGATTTTGTAAAAATCGCAATCACCGACCCGCAGCTCTGCCCGCGCTTTTCGGCGCTCCTGGTCCGCAACGTAGAAATCAAGCCGTCGCCGTTCAAACTGCAGCAGCGCCTCCTGCGCGCAGGGATGCGCCCAATCAACAACGTCGTGGACATTACCAACTATGTCATGATCGGGTACGGCAAGCCCCTTCACGCGTTCGATTACGATTCACTCGTTGCGCGCGCGGACGGCAAAAAACCGACCATCACCATCCGCGCGGCGCACGCGGGCGAAAAAATGCAGACGCTCGATGGGCAGATGCGCGTCTTTACCCCTCACGACATCCTGGTCACCGATTCCCGAGGTCCTGTCGGCATCGGGGGCATCATGGGCGGCTCCGAGACCGAAGTTTCGGACGCGACCCGGAACGTGCTTGTCGAAACGGCAATTTTTGATTTCATTTCGATCCGACGCACGACCGGCGAACAAAAACTGCCGAGCGAAGCGGCAACACGTTTTGGGCGCGGCATTCCGCCGTCGCAAAATGTCGCGCCCGCCCAAGTCGCCGCCGCTTTGATGCGCGACCTTGCAGGGGGGGGTGTCGCCCCGGCGCTCGCCGACAACTATCCCCTGCCCCAAATTGAATCGGCGGTCCATCTCACCCTGCGCGATGTGAAACGCATTCTGGGCATCGAACCGGCGATCGCTGAAATCACCGACATTCTCCGTCGCCTTGATTTCAAGGTGGAGACGGCGGGCGAAAACGCGCTGCGCGTCACGCCACCCGACTATCGGACCGATGTGGACGGGACCGACGACGTGCTGGAAGAAATTGCGCGCATCTATGGCTATGAAAAAATACCGAGCACGTTGATTGCCGACGCCCTGCCGCCGTTGGACGGCAATGCCGCGCTGGAACAGGAAGAAACGGCGCGCGATGTGTTGGGGGACTCGGGGATGCAGGAAATCGTCACCTATTCTTTCACGCATCCCGCCCACGAAACGACGCTGGTTGCCTCGCCCGACATGCTGACCGGTTCAAACGGCGTTCCCTTTCCCCTGTCGTCGCGCCCGTATGTTGCCATCGCCAATCCAATCAGCCCGGAGCGTTCCGTTCTGCGCCAGACGCTGCTGGCAAACATGCTCGACATTGCCGCGTCGAATTTGCGCTTTGCCGATCGGGTTGCGCTCTATGAAATCGGCGTGGTCTTTTTGACGCGCCGCCCCGGCGAAAACGAGCGCGGCGATCTGCCCGAAGATGACGGGCTGCCCCTGCCATTGGAACCGCGCCGTTTAGCATTGGTCCTCTCGGGTCCGCGGTCCGACAAGACATGGCAGCCGGCAGACACAACGCCGATGGACTTTTTCGACCTCAAAGGTGTCGTCCAGGATCTCGTTGCCGGTTTACACATCGCCGATTCAAGTTTCGCCCCAACTACACATCCGATGCTCCATCCCGGGCGCGCGGCTGAACTGCGGATCGGCGGCGCATCCGTCGGTGTGCTGGGCGAGATGCACCCGCTGGTGCGCGAACGATGGGAGCTGCCCAACCAAGCCGTGCTGGTCGCCGAATTTGATTTGGATGCGCTTCTCGCGCACATGCAGGAACGCTTTATCGTCAAACCGATCTCGCGCTATCCCGTCATTGTGCAGGACATTGCGCTCATCGTGGACGAAAATGTCGAGGCAGAGCGCGTGCGGGCATTGATCCGTCAGACCGGCGGCGCGCTCTTGAACTCGGTCGAGCTCTTTGACGTCTATCGCGGCGCGCCCCTCCCCTCCGCCCGGAAATCGCTTGCCTACACGCTCAAATTCCAGTCACCCGACCACGTCCTGTCGGATGCGGACGCCGCCAAATTGCGCGAAAAAATAGTGCGCCGCCTCGAACGCGAGGTCGGCGCGGAACTACGCAGCGGCTAAAGAGAACGGGTGACCGAGTCACCCGTTCTCTTTTTTTTCCCTCCGCGCCCCACCGCCGTTATGCCCCTTTTTTCCTGTATTCACGCGCGCGGCAACCTGCTATACTCGCACCAAGGATCGGACTCTACATGGCTGAATTCAATTGGATTGACTATTTTCTCATCGCGCTGCTGCTTGGCGGGCTGGCGATGGGGTACGCGCAGGGCTTTGTCCGCCAGTTGGTCGGGTTTGCGGCAATCTACATCGGGCTGGTCATTGCCACCCAGTTTTTTGTCCCGCTGACCCTGATGTTTTCCTCCCTCACCCGGACCCCGCCAAACACGCTGAGCAACATGATTTCATTCTTTGTGATTCTGATTGTTGTCACTGCGCTCATCAACGTGCTGGGCAAGGATGCCTATCGCGCCACGCGCCTCCGCATCTTTCCTTTGTTGGATCATGTGTTGGGCATGATTTTGGGCGTCGCCAGCATGTGGGTGCTCGTCGCCGTCTCGGTCAATGTCCTCACCTTTGCAGTCATCACCGAGGCATGGGCGGGACAGGCAGAGGGCTATCGCTTGATTCTGGAAAATGGGGTCCATCATTCGCTCGTGGCTGAAGTCACCGCGACGAGTCTGCCCATGATCATCTCGACAATTCGCGTGTGGTTTCCGGGCACGTTTCCTGCCCTCTTTGACATCTGACCAAGCGTCGTCAACCACATCACGGCTTGGCAAGCGCCTGCCCCCTCCAAACAAGAGACGCCTCTGCGAGGCGTCTCTTGTTTTGTGCCTGTCGCGTCTTGTGCTAATCTTTTGGTTCTTGGTGCAGTCCTGTGAAACAGAATTCATTTCGTCCTCTCGAATTTGACCAGGTGCGAGCGCGGCTCTCTGCCCACACATCCTTTTCGGCGTCTCACGAGCTGGCGCGCGCCCTCGCGCCCTCTTCCGACCCCGACGAGGTCAAGACGCTCCAACAAGAGACGACCGAAGCTCGCCAGCTGCTGGACCTGCAGCCGCAGCTCGGCGTGGGCAGCGCGCGCGATGTGCGCCCCACAACCCGGGTCGCGCGCATCGGCGGGATGATCCAGCCGACTGAATTTATGGACTTGCGCGGCACTCTGTTGTCCGCGCGCAATCTGAAAAAAAACATTCTGCGCGTGAGCGAAAATTTCCCGCGCCTTGCGTTCATCGCCGGGTGGCTCGACGACGCGCCGCGCGTGATTGACGAAATCGGTCGCGTCTTGACCGAGTCCGGAGAAGTCTCTGATAACGCCTCGCCCGAACTGGCGCAGATTCGCCGCGAGCTGCGAATCGCCCAACAGCGCGTGATGGAGCGACTGCACCACCTCATCACCTCATCCCAATATGCCAAATATTTGCAAGAGGCGATCATCACCCAGCGCGAGGGGCGCTATGTGATTCCCGTGCGCGCCGAAGCCAAAGGTCGCATCAATGGAATTGTGCATGACTCGAGCGCGAGCGGCGCGACGCTTTTTATAGAACCGTTTGCCGTGGTCGAGCTGGGCAATCGCGTGCGCGAACTCTCTATTCAGGAGCAGCGCGAAATCGAACGCATCCTGCGCGAGCTGACCGCGCTCGTGGGCGGGCACGCCGACGCGATTGACTCTACCGTCGAAACTCTGGCGCACCTCGACCTTGCGTTCGCCAAAGCAAAATACGCCGCGCAAATCCGCGCCGTCCAACCGATCATTGACACCGGCTCGCGCCAACAACCGCCCTTTCTCGAACTGATTCAGGCGCGGCATCCCCTGCTCGATCCCGATACGGTCGTTCCGACCACGCTCGAATTGCAGCGCATCTTTTCCATTCTCATCATTACGGGTCCCAACACGGGCGGCAAGACCGTGACCCTCAAGACGGTGGGTTTATTGGCGTTGATGGCGCAAAGCGGCTTGCACATTCCGGCGCAGGAAGGTTCGCGCCTCCCCGTCTATAGCGGCGTCTATGCCGATATTGGCGACGAACAATCCATCGCGCAGTCGCTCTCGACGTTCTCGGGACACATGAAAAACATCATCAACATCCTGAGCGCCGCCGATTCCGGGTCGCTCTTGTTGTTTGACGAGTTGGGCGCCGGCACGGACCCCGTCGAAGGCGCGGCGCTTGCCCGCGCGATTGTCGAGTATCTGCTGGAACACAAAATGCCCGGCATGGTCGCCACGCACTATCCCGAACTCAAGGCGTTCGCCCACATCACGCCGGGCGTGCAAAACGCTTCGATGGAATTTGATATCGAAACGCTCGCGCCGACCTATCGCCTCATCCTCGGTATTCCGGGACGCTCGAATGCGTTTGCCATCGCCACGCGGCTGGGTCTCGACCCCGCGCTCGTGGAACGCGCCCGCGAAAATGTGGGCAAGAGCAATGTGGAGCTGGAAACACTGCTGGCGCAGTTGAACAAGGCGCGTGCGGAAACGGCGCGCGAACAGTCGCGTGCCGCCGCCGCGCGTGAGAGCGCCGAACGCGCCGCCAAACAAGTGCGGCGCGAATTATCCGACACCCAGCGCCAGCGCAGCGAAATCCTGCGCGCCACGCGCGAGCAAGCGCGCGCCGAATTGGAAGCGACGCGCGCCGAATTGAATCGCATGAAACGCGAATGGCGCGAGGGGGGTCTGAATCCCCAGGCACTCGGACGCGCCGAGAGCGATTTGCAGGCGCTGGGAGATGCGACCAACGCGCTCGAACCGCCGCCCGCGCCCCACAAGCCGGGACCCGCGCGCACACAGGAACGCATCCTCGTCGGCGACGAGGTCTATGTTCCGAGTCTGAACCAATACGGACAGGTGGTCGGAGTCGGCAGCGAGCTTGTCGTGCAGATCGGCTCGTTCCGCATGACCCTCGCGCCCGACCAGGTGGACTTGCAGCCGCGCCGGTCCGCCCCCTCAAAACCTGTCTCACAAACCAGCGTGGTCATGCCCGAGGTGGAATCGCCGGGGATGGAAATCCACCTACGCGGCATGCGCGCCCAAGACGCCATGGACGCGCTCGAAAAATACCTCGACCGCGCCATGATGGCGGGTTTGCCCTATGTGCGCGTCGTCCACGGTAAAGGCGCCGGCACCCTCCGCAAACTCGCCCGCGATCTGTTACAAGCCAGCCCTCTCGTCACTTCGTTCCAGACCGCCGAACCCGCCGAGGGCGGCGAGGGCGTCACCGTCGCCCGGCTCGCCGTCCGCTGATCCCGTTACCCGCAACAAAAAAACGACCCGTCCAAACGACAGGTCGTTCCCGCTTCTGGCAAACAATGGCGCAGCCCCGAATTATTCGGCGGGTTGGGCGCCCGGCAAGACCGCCGACGCGCCCGCTTCCGCCGTTTTCTGCGGCGCCAGCACCGCCACCAGTCCGCCCAGCACAAACAAGACACCCGCGATGTTCAGCAAGACCGGCGCGCCCAGCCCGTCCGCCAACAAACTTGTCAAGCCAATCGAAACCAACTGCGCCAACGCCATGACCGTTTGCATCAAACTGGAAACGCGCCCGCGGTTCTCGTCATCACTGCCCAGTTGCAGCAAGGTCGTCAACCCCACATCAAACGCCACGATGCACATTCCCAAAAACACCATCAGACCAATTGCCGTGTATGCGGAAGGTTGGTTCACCATCACCAGAAATACCAGCCCCGCAATTCCACCGCCGCCGATAATCATCTTGCGCGGCGAGACGCGCGCAGCCAGCGCGCCCACGATGAGGGTCCCAATGATGCCGCCAACCCCCTGCGCGCTCACCGCAAAACCCAGCTCTTGCGCGCCCACGTGCCAGATTTGTTTGACAAGCACAACCAGCAAGACATTGATTATGCCTTGCGACAGAAACAAGAACCCAATCGAAAGAAATACAATCCGCAGAGTCGGACGCGCCAAAACAACGCGCACACCCTTGACAAGGTCCTCGGTGATTTGTCCGACGGCGTGCCGCGCATTCGCAAATCCGACCGCTGCCCTTTCGCGCGAGGGGATTATCATGGCGACAACAAAGAGGGCTGACAACAAATACGTGCCCGCGTCAAACAATGCGGCGGCATGGGGTCCAAACATTGCGACCAACGCTCCGCCGAGCGCAGGTCCGCCCAGTTGCCCCAGCGCAAACGAAGCGCCGATAGCTGCATTCGCTTGCGTCAGCTCTTCCTCCCCATTCACCAGAGTTGGCAGGACTGCCATCACCGAGGGGCGAAAAAATTGCGAGACCGCCGATTCGGAAAAGGCAATCAAGTAAATCAGCCACACCTGGTCCGCCGAATTGATCAGCAAGTAACAGGACACGAGCGCCGCGCGCGTCACATCGGCAAAAATCATCAGACGCTTGCGGTCCCAGCGGTCCACCAGGACACCTGCAATCGGACTGACCAACAGCTGCGGGATTGTCAGCGCGGCAAACATCATGCCGGTCGCCATTGCCGAACCGGTCAGCTGCAGAATCCAGAACGGGAGCGCAATAAAAAGCACCATATCGCCCGCAATGGAAATTCCCTGTGCGCCAAACAAGAGCGCGACATTTCGGTTGCGTAATGCGTGAAACATGAGAAAAAAAATAGAGGCAGAGCAAGACCTGGACGCGTTGCGTCCGGGGTGGGCTGCAGTGCCTCTTGAATTAGCAAATTCCGGTCGAGTTCGAAATTACTCGATATAGACTTCGACGTGCTCGCCGTCTTCTTCGTCCTCTACATCCACGATCTTGCCCATCCCGCCGGCTTTGACCGCAGCCATGATCTGACTCATGTCCAGCCCCTCCATGCCAACCGGCGAGAACTTGGCGCCCAGTTTGAGACCGACATCCACCAGACTCAACGGGATACGCACATTCACCTTGCGCTTGCCCGTCCGCTGGTCGGTCACCCGCACGTTCAGCCAGCGCCCGCGCGTCTGCGGCGAGGGCGGCGGCGGCAGCTCGGGGTTCGGCTTTTCTTCGAGCGCTGCCAATAGTCGCGATCCTTCTTCCGCCGAAATCTGACGATTCTCGATCATTCGCAGAATCTGCATTCGTTCGTCCGCCGTTGCCATTCTCGTGCTCCTATTCCAATCCGCGCTCTGTTCAACAGAGCGTCGCTCCTTCTCCTTGCCGGAGAGAGGACCGGGGTGAGGTTTCTCTAATTTCGAAATCCCTTTGCCATCAACGTCAAGCCGCGCGTGGGGACAAAGCCCGCGTCTGCCAGCGCGTTGACGAGTTCTTTATGACTTGCCAGGACGCGTGTCTCGATGTTGCGTGGCGCAAATTGACGCAGGTGTTGTAACGCTGCCGCAACCAGACCCGCTTCGAGACTCCCGCGCGCCTCGGGCAGCACCCGTATCGCCAGTTTGTGCGGCGTGCCCAACCGCTGTGCATGCAATACAACCGTCGCCGTCAACACTTCGTTTACAAAAAAGCCATAGCGCTCGGTAGCTTCGAGCAAGAAAAAATCGAGCAGATGCTCGGCAAAACGGTCTTCCAGACGCACGCCAAATTCCGATAGCGCAGGCGGTCGAAACATCCGCAGCCGTTCGCTCATCCCGGCGCGCGCCAGCTCAAAAGCCGCCCGCAGTTCATTGCCGCGCAAGGGACGAAGTGGCACGGGCGCTTGCGTCAAGTCGCGTGAACGTGTCCGCACATACTGTGTTTCCGTGTCCACCGTCTCAAAACCGAGCGCAGCATACAGGCGGAGGGCGCCTTCGTTCCACGGGCGCACATTCAAAATCACCCATGTCGCGTTGCGGTCGTGCGCCTCGTCAAGCGCCGCCTGCATCATTTGACGCGCAATCCCGCGACGGCGATATTTTTCGGCGACGGCGACATTGCTGATCATCCACCGTCGCTCGCGGCTGTCGTCGAGCGTAAGCGTCACGTTCCCGAGAATCTGCCCGTTCTCTTCATACACAAACCCGCGCAGATTTTCGGTCGGGACCGGCATGAATGCCGACGAAATCAATGCCGCACCCACCTCACGCAGGACCGGCACCCGCGACCACGCATGCAGTGCGCCGAGATCACTGCGAAACGACTCTTCGAGCAGCAGCGCCACCTGGCGCAAATCTCGCGCCGGATTCAGCGGGCGCACGCCTCGAAATGCTTGAGCGCCGTGATGAACGGTTTGCGCAACCATTGACCGCCCTAATCGAACCCAACCACCACCAGTGAACTCTTGCCTCGTTCGGGGTTTGCCTCATGCACCCGCACAAATTCAAAGCCCATCGTGGATTCCAGCGCCTCGTCCAGATCAATTTCACCCCGGCGCGCCTCGTTCGCCAGACGAGCTGCCTTTTGCAGCGACAAATGTCTCGCAAACGTCGCGCCGACGATGGGAATCGGCAAGGGAATCGAGACGTTCACTTTTTCCGATTTGCCATATTTGGTCTCTTTGACATAAACACGAAACCAAATAAAAAACCAGCGGCGAAAGAATCGAAAATTCGACCCGCTTGACATTTCCTGCACTTGCCGCGCATCCGTGTTAATGTCAATGATCCGATCGCTGCGCGGCGTCTCGGTGATAACCTCGATCGTCTGTGTTTTCGATGGTTTGAACGGGACCGGTTGGCGTTGGGTTTGGGGCATCGCGTTACTCTCCTTGGAGCAGTTTCACCGCCTGCTCGGACGTGATTCTTCCGGTCGAGACCTGTTCCAAAATCTCCTTGCGGCGTTCCGGCGGCAGTGTTGATTCCTCTGCAGGTTCATTGTCCTCGTCGTAACCAAGCGCCTGGATGACCTGTGTTAGCCGCGCGCGCACGCCCGAATACGGGATTTCAAATTCCTCGGCAACTCGATAGGCGTTCCCCCGGTTCTTTACAAAAATCTCGATAAAGTGCAGGTCGCCGGAATCGAGCCGGGCAAAGCGTCCCAACTCGAAATGACCCCGCAATTCTGTGCCGCAGTGCGCGCATTCCAGACTGGTGACATGAAATTCTTGCTCACAAACAGGGCATTTTTGCAGTAACTTGTTCATTTTGTCTCGCACTCGATCTTGTTCAGCTTTCTGCTTGCTTGTGCAAAAATTTTACCACAAATGAAAAATTTGTCAATACTTTTTCCAATATTTTCAAAAATTTCCCGTTTCGGCAACAAATTTTATCGCCGGAACACAAAATTTTTGCCAAATTGATCGGACCAGCAGTTTTTTCGTCAAAACTCGACCTTTTTTCGGCTGGTTGGGCGCTCTCATTTGCCGCGCGCGGCATCGAATTCGGCGCGCGCGGTCTCGTATTCTTCCCGCGTCAAAAATGTCCCGCGCTCGATGCTCTTGTCATTGATTTTGCCCGCCGAGTCGAATTTCACATTTGCATACATGAGCTGAAAGCATGTGCCGTCCATGATCTCTTTGCGTAGAAACCGCGCCCCCGTCTCGTAATCGGTGCTGATGTCATTCCGCATATCCACCCGAATAGCCACCGGCGCGCCGCACTTGTTACAGCGCACATACAACCACATGGCGTTCGCATCCGAATCGGCGCCCTTGTCTCCGGACCCGCCGCCCAGAATCTTTTTCAAAAAACTCATCTTGCCTCCCATCACCGCGCCAACTGCGGCACTATGAATAGGGTCAGACTGATATAGTCCAGACCCAGCATGACCACATACAACACGCCAAACACATAACGCGCATAGCGCGCGTTCAACAGCTCGAACAGTCCCCCGCCCCACAGCGCCGCAATCGGAATCAGCGCGTAAAAGAGATACCGTCCCTGCGGCTGGAAAAATTTCAGGTTGTAATAGATATCCGCCGCGATGACAAACACAAGCAGCAGACCGAGCAGCAGCCATGTCCACCGTGTCTCGCCCGGCATGGCGCGTCGTTCCCGCCACAAGCGGACCAGCATAAACAATGCGCCCAAACTCGCCGCCGCGCACAGCACAAACAGAAATGTATAAATCCGATCATTCACCAATACGCCCATCCAGCCAAACTGCGCCCAAAAGGATTTGAACGAGATTGTCAACAAATCAAAAAGCGTGTCCTGAAGCCCGTTGTCCGCAATCCACTGCGCCGTCGTCATCTGTCCCGCGACCACCCGGTCATGCCGCACCCAGCCAAACAAATCGTTCGCCCCATACACCAGCGCGTTCCGCACAAACCACAATCCCGCCACCCCGAGCGAAATTCCAAAGAGCGGCAGTAACGTTTTGCCCGCACCGCGCGCCGCGCGCCTTACCGGTCGCAGCGTGGCGGACCCGGCGTCCTGCCGCGCGGGAAGAATCCGTTGATAGCCGAGCTCGGCAGCGAGCAGCAAGACCGCGCTCGAATAGATCGTCGTTTTCGTCAACAACGCCAGCCCATACACCAACCCGCCCAGAATAATAAAGCGCCGTCCTTCCATTTCGCCGTTCAAGCGCAACACCGCGAACAACAGCACGGTTGCGACGATCACTTCTGCCAGCGTATCGTTATTGATGGCAGAGCTCATGGCAATATGCATCGGCACGGTCGCAATGATGCCCACACCCACCAGACGCAGTAACGGGTTTTCGAGAAAGACATACCGAAAAATCCGAAACGCGATCAACGACAAGACCAGCGCGAGACCCACGTTCAAGAGCCGCAGAGCCAGCGCCACATCCACATCGAGCGCGCGGGCGACGAGATAAACGGGCGCGGCAGCGACATAATACAACGGCGGCTGGTGCGCTTCGTAGCGAATCGAGTCAATCGGCATCTCGGGGGGAAATTTGGCTGCTTTGATTTGTTCGAGATACGCGCCGTCATAGTCCCCATGCCGCAAGACGGGAAACGCGCCCGTCTCTACCAGGTCGCGCACATAATTAAAATGAGCCGGCTCGTCGGGCGCCTGCCAATGCGGAGTCCGCACGGCATACATGACGCCGAAAACGAGCTGAAATAAAAGGATGATGCCGAGAACGATGCGTGAACGATCCATAAAAATCGAGCTAAACGCTCCGATGTCTATTCACAAAAGGTCAATCGGGTCTACATCAATGCGCCAGTTGGGCGGCGGCGGATAGGCGGCGAGCAAGTCGTGCGCGCCTCTGCCCTTGAGCAGAATGTGCCAGCGATAACGTCCCCTCAGACGTTGAAAGAACGCGGGCGCAGCTCCGATTACTTCCACATCCAGTGCCCCTTCGCGGCGGACCCGGTCCCGGAGCTGTGCCGTAAACGTTTCGGCTGCCGCGCGCGCTTGTTTTGCATTCTCGCTCGCATACAATAGACGAATCATCGGACGATAGGGCGGATATCCGGTCTCGCGCCTGAATCGCGTCTCCCGTTCAAAAAAAGCATCATAGTCGTGCCGCGCCGCCAGTTGGACCGCATAATGCTCTGGGGCATAAGTTTGCACAATCGCTTTGCCCACGCGCGCGCTGCGCCCCGCCCGTCCCGCAACCTGCGTCAAGAGCTGAAACGTTCGCTCGCTTGCGCGGAAATCGGGCAAATGCAGTCCGGTGTCGGCGTTGACCACCCCAACCAGCGTCACGCGCGGCAGGTCAAGCCCCTTGGTGATCATCTGTGTCCCAATCAGCACGTTCGCTTCGCCGCGCATGAATTTTTCCATCAGCAATTCGTGCGCGTTCTTTTCTTGTGTAACATCATAGTCCCAGCGCATCGGGCGCGCGGTGGGAAATTCAGCCCGCACATCCATCTCTAGCTTTTCGGTGCCCAGCCCCATGCCCCGTATGCGCGTGCTGCCGCAGTTGGGGCATTTGCGCGGCAAATTCGTCCGCCTGCCGCAGTGGTGACATACCAGTTCCGCAGCTACCTCGTCGCCATATGTGTGCAGTGTATATGGGTTGTTACAGCGCGGGCATTTGACCGCCGCGCCGCAGTCACGACACACATACGCGCTGGCGCTGCCGCGCCGATTCAAAAACAAGATCGCCTGCTCGCCCCGCGCCAGCGTCTCGGTCAGCGCCGTTTGCAGTGCGCGGCTCAAGACCGAACGATTCCCCTCTCTGAGTTCCCGCCGCAAGTCCACAATTTCGACCGGGGGCAGGTCCTGGTAACGAATCGGCGCATCATCACTCTCGTGCGCGATCACGCGCTGCGGCAGGGTCAACAACTTGATTTCGCCGCGCAGCGCCCGCGCATACGTCTCGACATCGGGCGTCGCGCTCCCCAGGATAACCACCACGCCCTCTGTCTGCGACAAAACTCCCGTCCGCCGCGCCATTTCCAGCGCCACATCGCGCGCGTGATAACCCGGCTGGTTCGGAAACTCGACATCGTTCTTGTAGGACGCGTCGTGCTCTTCGTCAATCACCACCAACCCCAAACGCGGCAGCGGCGCAAAGAGCGCCGACCGCGCGCCAATCACCACATCAATTTTGCCGTCGCGCACACGCCGCCAGGTGTCATATCGTTCGCCCTCGCTCAGCCGCGAATGAATGACCCCGATGCGTTCGCCAAACCGCGCGCCAAACCGTCGAATCGTCTGCGGTGTCAGCGAGATTTCCGGCACCAGCGCGATCGCCTGTTTGCCTTGCGCGAGCGTGCGGTCAATCGCATCCAGATAAATCTCCGTTTTGCCCGAGCCGGTGACGCCGTGCAAGAGAAACGCGCGCGTGTCCGCGTCTCCTCCCGCCATCAATGCGCGCTCGATTTCGCGCCACGCGGCTTGCTGTTCGGACGTGAGTGTCGGCGCGGGAACGGGGATAAACGTGCGCCCTGCCAGCGGGTCGCGCACAATTTCAGTCGAGCCGAGTTCCACCAGCCCCAGCTGCTCCAGCTTTTGCAGGTCAGCGCGTTTGGCATCCGCCGCCGCATACAGCGCGCTCACCCACATCGGATTTTTCTCTTGCGCGAGCAATTCCACAATTCGCAGCAGTCGCTCGTGGCTCGGCGAGAGTGGGGGAACCTTTTGCCGCTCGGCAAGCACAAAACGCTGGGGAGCTTGCAGCTTGAAAACCCAGCCGCCTTTGCGCAAACTCTTGAGTGTCAGCGCGGAAATCTCGAGCGCGTTCTCTAGCTCTTGCGGGGTCGCACGCCCGCCATGTTCGCGCAAATAGACAGATACCCGCGCCTGTGCCACCGGCAGCTCTGGCAATTCCTCTTTATATTTTTCCGAAAGCTGATACTGGGTCAGCGGTCTGACGCGTTCAATGATCTTGTCGCGTTCGAGACGGCGCAGGGTGCCCTCGGTCACGCGCGTTTGTTCCGCCAATTCCGCGTCCGTGAGCGAACCGCCAGCCGCATCCAGCGCGCGAATCACCGCCGCGCGCCGGTCAAGCGCGGCGATGCGCGCTCGCGCGGCGTCGGGTGGGACGGTCAACTTGACCGAATCCACATGTCGCGGTCTGGCGCGCGCGGGCCGCACGGACGCGCGTTTGACCAGAACCCCCTTACGGACCAGCGTTTCCACCATCCCGCGTTGTGAAACTGCCAGCTGCGTGGTCTTGAATGACTTGGCGTCGCGGATTCGCTCCACCAGCGCGCTCTGCTTTTCCGTCAGCCCCCCCGTGACGGCGTCGGGGACCAGCTCGATAAACGTTTCGACCTTGTCCTCGATTCCGGGCGGCAAAAACAGCCAGATACAGTCGGACAATGGAGTGAGATATTTGTTGGAAATGCGCTGCGCGAGTTCAATCTGCTGCAGCGTAACCAGAGGTTCGGGCTGGACAATCGTTTCCAGAGGGCGCGTTTTTTCAATTTCTGTCGTTTCGGTCAGTTCCACCACAATGCCCTGCAAACGGCGCGCGCCAAACGGCGCCCACACCAACTGACCCACGCGAATCAGGTCGCGCAAATCTTCGGGAATCTCGTATGTGAAACTGCGGTCCAGCCACGCCCGCGGCAGGGGCGCGCTGTCAGGGTCGTCGGGCGCGGCAAACGCGGGCGCGTGTTGCAAGGGAACATGCACAACCACATTGGCAAATTTCATGAGATACCTAGACAAACATTATAACGCATAGAGTGCGAATACTTTTTCCGCCGCCAGAATTGACACACTCCCGATTCATCCCTATATTTCTTTCTGCTGGATACAGCATATAATTTTCAAGGAGTTTAACGCAATGCCTGTTCGAAATTCAACTGCTGTGTGGAACGGAAACCTTAAAGACGGCGCCGGCACCATGACCGTCGGCAAAGACTGGTTCACAGGCAATTTTACACGCGCCTCTCGGTTCGAAGAGGGCGAGGGCACAAATCCCGAAGAATTGTTGGGCGCCGCCCACGCGGGCTGCTACTCGATGTATCTCGCCGCAATTCTGTCCAATAGCGGTTTCATCCCCAAACAGATCCGCACCACCGCTCAGGTCGCGCTCGGCGACGGACCGACGATCACCTCGATCACGCTCCACACCGAAGCAGAGGTGCCGGGAGTTGACGCCGCGACTTTTCAACAACATGTTGATCGCGCCAAAAAGGAATGTCCCGTCTCCAAAGCCCTGTCAGGTGGACCCGAAATCAAAGCCGAAGCGAGACTGGTATAAAAAATAAAAGTGGGGACGGTTGAAACCATCCCCACTTGATTTTTCTCCGGGCACAAACTCTACACCTTGTACACCCCCGCCGCCATATACCCCACCGTATACTTGCCTTCCTCCCTGTCCCCCGTCACGTCGCCGGAATTGGTGCGATAGAGCACGCGGACCGTGTTTGCCCCGCGCAATCGCGCGGTCATGAGCATCGTCACAATCGCCATGTCGCCGCACGCGCGCGGCTCGCCCTCGTTGATCATATAGTCAATCAACGCGCCGACGTTAAATTCCAGCATCAAGTTTTCGAATCCCTGATCAAAATACGTGACAGCGTTATAACTGTGCAGATGCGACAGATCGGAACTCGCCACCAGCAGTGTATCGTCGCCCATCAACGGCGCAAGCGCATGGCTCAGCGTTTCACATTCGTTGCGGACTCGCAGCCCATAATAATAGAACGGGTGCGACATCATCAGCGGCAGCAGTGTGAATTTCTTTAGCTGGCGCTGCAAAAAGGGCAACTGCATTTCGAGCGAATGTTCGCGGTCCAGCGGCACGAAATTGATCGGCACGAGCGCGCCCAGCTTGGTCACCAGCGCATTATCCACCGGCACATCGCCGAGCGGCGATTCGTACAAATCCGCCCGCGTCATTGCCTGCGCGCCGAGGTCCTGAAAATGACTCGGTCCCAGCACCACCACCCGTCCGAAATCGCCCTTGCGCAGCGCGTTATACCCATACGCCGCCGTCTGTCCCGAAAACTGATAACCTGCATGTGGCTCGACCAGTCCCACCAACTCTCCCGGCGACGGCGCGCCCGGCACATTGGCAAAAAACGAGTCCAGCAGAAAACGCAACTGCGCCGCGTCGCGGGGATACCAGCGATCGTCGGCGCAGATAGCAGCGCGCTTGATAGACATGAAAACTTTACGGGTACCGGACCAGCCGTCTATGTGCGGAACCGGTAGGTGATCCGACCGCGCGTCAAATCGTACGGCGAGAGCTCGACGCGCACGCGGTCGCCCAGCAAAATCCGAATATAGTACATCCGCATCTTGCCCGAAATGTGCGCCAGCACCTCATGACCCGTGTCCAACTTGACTCGAAACATCGCGTTGGGCAGCGCTTCGGTAATGGTCCCTTCGACTTCGATAGTGTCTTTTTGCTTTTCTTCTTTGGTCTTGACGGGTCGTTTGGGTCTTGGCATAAAGCTCCTGGCTTGAATCACGAACCGCTGTCGCGATTCGGCTGTTTCCGATGAAAAATAGCTCTATAAACAATACTCGATTTTGGCGTATTTTCAAAATGCGCGGCGGACGGGCGGGAGACTCGGGCCCGCCGTTATTTCTTTTTCTTTGGTTTTTCTTCCGGTAGAATCGCCCGCGGCTTGCCGTTGCCCTCGTCCGGTCCCACGACGCCCATTTCTTCCAGCTGGTCCATCAACCGCGCGGCGCGAGGATAGCCGATGCCCAGTTTTCGCTGTAACAGCGAAATGGACGCCTGGTTGGTCGTGCGAATGATCTCTATCGCCTCATCGGTCAACGCATCGCCCGCTTTTTCCTTTTCTTGACCGCCGCGATGTTTGCTCGTGTCCCAGGGCGCTTTGGCGACAAAATCAAATTCTTCTTGCAGCCCGCGCCAGTGGTTGGACAATCGCGAGAGCTCTTCATCCGAAACAAAACAGCCCTGCAAACGTGACAGTTTGGACGAATCGGGCGCCATATAGAGCATGTCGCCGCGACCGAGCAACTTTTCTGCGCCCGGCGAGTCCAGCACCACGCGCGAGTCCACCGAACTGGTCACGGCAAAGGAAATGCGCGCGGGAAAGTTCGCCTTGATCAACCCCGTGACCACGTCTACCGAGGGCCGCTGAGTCGCCAGAATCAGGTGGATGCCTGTCGCCCGCGCCATCTGCGCCAGCCGTGTAATCAATTTCTCTATTTCGTCCGGCGCGGCGAGCATCAAGTCGGCGAGCTCGTCAATGATATAGACGACATACGACATTTTGTCGCCGCCCTCTTTATCCATCTTTTGATTGTATGCTTCGATATTGCGCGTGCGCGCCTTGGAAAAGACCTGGAACCGCGCGTCCATCAGCCCCGTCGCCCAACGCAGGGCGGGCACCACGTTCGACACATCGGTAATCACATCGCCGAGCAGATGGGGAATCCCATTATAGTTTACGAGTTCGACGCGTTTGGGGTCCACCATGACCAGACGCAGCTCGTCGGGCGAGTGGGCAAAGAGCAGGCACGCGATGATCGCATTGATCGCAACCGATTTGCCCGAACCGGTCGCGCCCGCAATCAAAAGATGGGGCATCCCCGCCAGGTCTGCCGCCGCCGGAGCGCCCGACACGTCACGCCCCAGCGCAAAGGGCAAGACCCCTTTGAGACTGAGCTTTTTATAGGGCTCGGTCTCCATGACGCCGCGCAGACTGACCATCGCAATCGTTTCGTTCGGCACTTCGATGCCGACGTAATTGCGTCCGGGCACGGGCGCTTCGATGCGAATGGGCGAGGCAGCAAGCGCGAGCGCAAGATCGTTGGACAATGCCAGGATGCGGTTGACGGGCACCTTGCGCCGCAGCATGGACCCGTCCAGCCCCTTGCGCTCGATAAAACCCGGCTCGACGGCAAACTGCGTAATCGTCGGACCCGCCTTTGTGTCAATCACTTTGGCGGGAATGCCAAAATGCGAAAGCGTTTCTTCGATTATTTTTGCTTTCTGCGCCGCCGTCGCTTGAGCAAAAGCCGCTTCCGACGAAATCTCCAAAAGATCCAGCGAAGGTGTGTGCCCCGTGCGTTTCGCAGCCGCCTCCCGCTTGACGGCGAGCAAGGGATCATGTTCTGGCGGCGGGGGGGGTGCTTTGGCTTGCGGTCTCGTTTTGTCTTTGGCGCCCTGTTGTCCAAACAAGGCAGCCAGCGCGCCGCGCGGACCAATGGCTTTGGTGATGGCGGGATCAATTTCCTTACCGCTCTCCGGTTTGTCCGAGATTTCGGGGTCGCTCTTTTTAGGAAGCGGCAGCTGCACCAGCGAGTCAGATGAGGGCAGCGCCTGCGCGGGCGACGATGCGGGACGCGGCGCGGGGGGACTCGTCGCAGAAGGACGCGGCGGCATTGTCGTTGCAGAAGGGCGCGGCGTCGGCGCATACCGCGCGACGCCCGCGGCGGCTGGCGCAGGAGATTGCGCGGGGCGCAGACTCTCTAGCGCGCGAGTCAGGAACGAACCGAGCCAGCCGAGATTGAACGCAAACCGCAGCGTCGCGATCATGACGACAATGAGCAAGACCGACGCAAGGATCACAGCAAGATCGGGATTGACCACGTTGCTGAACGCGCGGGTGAGGAGCGAATAGACCGCGAGCCCCAGATACCCCCCCGCTTCTCCGGCGTCGGCGAGCCGCAGCGCGTCACGATTATCCGCCGCAAAAGCCAACGACAACAATCCACATCCGGCAACAAATACGAGTTCCAGACCCACGATGCGCGACCAGGAAACCTCAAATTCGCCATAGACGTTTTCCTGTCGGCGCAGCAGCGCGATCCCCGCCATCACCAGCGCGCCGCCCAGCGCATACGCACCCCAGCCGGCAAATTTGGTGAGCAGCGTTGCCCAGAGCGCGGTGACCGACCCGGTGACGCCAAACAAGCTCAACAGCGTGAGTATGCCTGCCGCGATCAGAGCCAGCGCGACAATCTCACGCTGGCGGTGTTTGCTCAGGATGATGCGAAAACGGGAATCTGGCTCGTCGTGTGTTTGAGGGGCAGCGCGTCGCGATGGGCGCGCGGGCGCGACTGGCTCGGGAGAAGGCGTGTTTGAACGACGCGGCATTTAATGGTTAAATTCTACCTCATACGCACCGTAGTGGGAGACGATGCGCCAATCAATACAAATGAAATTGAATCAATCCTCTGCTATCTTACAGCAAATCCGTCCAAAGAGAAATATGCGTCAGCCGGCAGCCAGACTGTTCCAGTAGCCATCGTCGTTTTCGGGCGGTCCTGCCAGCGGCGCGGACAAAGGCATACGCGACGAGTCCGTCAGGCGCAGCGTCAAGCCGATCCGCTGACGCGCCGGGTCAATATTTATCACGCGCACCCGCACCGTGTCCCCTTCGCGCACCACATCGTGGGGATGCAGAAAATTGCCCTCGGCAAGCTCCGAAGTGTGGATCAAGCCCTCGATACCTTCGGGCAGGCGCGCAAACGCGCCAAACGAGACTACATTGGTGATAACCGCCGTAATGATATCCCCGGGTTTATAATGTTGGACCGCCAGCGCCCAGGGGTCGGGAGCGAGCCGTTTCAGCGAAAGCCCGATCCGCCGCTGCTCGCGATTCACATCAATCACATACACATTGACCGGCGCCCCGGCGGTGCAAATATCGCGTGGGTGATTGACGCGCTGCCACGACATTTCTGAAACATGAATCAGCCCCTCCACCCCGCCCAGGTCCACAAATGCGCCAAAATCGGTCACGTTGCGGATGGTCCCTTTGAGCGACTGTCCGGGCTGTATCGAATTCAACAACTGTTCGCTGCGCGATACGGGCATTTTGGCGATTCGTTCCGACAAAATCAGCCGGTTGTGCGCGCGGTCGAGCTCTATCACCTTGAGCCGCAGTTTTTTGCCGACGTAATGCGCCATTTCCGCCATGCGTTCTTCTTCGGTGTTGCGTCGCGGAAACGAAACCAGCTGCGAGGCAGGCACAAAACCGCGCACATCGCCCAGGTCAACCAACAGCCCGCCGCGATTATAACCGACTACATTCAACTCTAGCGTCAGACCATCGGCATAACTGGCATGTGCAGTATCCCAACCGGAGAGTTGTGGTGCGGGGGGGGGTTCGGGCGTGGCTTGGTGCGTAAAACTTGCCGCTTCGGGGGGCGGAAGCGATTCCGTGCGCTTGATTGCGCTCTCGAGGGTCTCATCCAGCGGGTCTATCTTGAGCGGCGGCGGCGGCGCCTGCGACTCATCCCCATATTCATAAAGTTCTGGAATCATCACATACCTCGTAGTAAGCAAACAACAGCCAGCAAAAGACTTGCGGAGATTATAGTCGAATCCTTTTTTCCTTGTCAAGCCAAATTCGTGAAACATGCTACAAACAAACGCACAACTCATTTGTTTGTAAATCGGAACGCGTCTGCTAAAATGCGCCGACTGAAATTGCCTTTCCACTTTTCCGGAGGAGAGAATGACCATCAAACGAAATCTGTTTGGCTTGTTATTGATCGGAATCATCAGCGGCTTGTTGATTGGATGTGGGGGCGACCCTACACCCACTCCGACTGCCGCACCGCCGACGGCTCTCCCGACTGCCGTCCCCACAGCTCTGCCGCCCACACCCGCGCCACAACCAACCACCGCCTCCGCCTCATCAGGGACCGCGAGCGGCGGCACTCTTGCCGACGCCCTGGGCGCGGTCAAAGCGGCGAGCGCGTACAAGGTTGACCTTTCCATCACGGGCAAGGGCAACTTTGCGGCAGCCGTCGGATCAACTCCCGCCTCGGGCGCACAGGACGAACCCATTACGCTCGTCGTCATGCAGGGTCAGGTGAACGGCAAGGACGCCCACTTTGTCCTGCAAGGTCTCATGACCGCTTTTCTCGGCATCGAACCGGACAAAAAGTTCGAAGTCATCAGCGCGGGCGGCAAGGCATATCTCAAAGGTCCTGTCCCGCTTCTCGGCGCCCTTGAAGAAAAATGGTATGTTGCGCCGCCGCAGGCAGCCAGCGTGGCACAGCCGCCGCTCACCCCCGGCTCGTTCCTCGATTCGTTCAACCAAGCGGGCATCAACCCCCAAGAGTTCAAGTCCGTCGGCATTGAACCCCTCGACGGTCAGATGTGCGAGGTTTTTGCGGGTGACAAGGCGGCAGTCGTCAGCGCCTTTGGTAAACTCGGCGGCGCAGCCGGCGCGTCCCAGGAAGAGCTGGACTCGATTGATAACGCCGAATTCAAGTTCTGGGTTTGTCCCGACGGCTATCTGCATCAGGTCAAAATGCTGATCGAGGGACACGAGCCCGAAAACGCCGACCAAAAAGGCGCGTTCGAAATTCTCATGCGGATCTCTAATTTCGGCGATGTCGCCCCCATCGAGGCGCCCGCCGATGCCATTCCGCTCGAACTGCCGGGTCAACCGACCGCGCCTGCGGTCAGCCCGACTCCCTGAATCTATGACACGGCGACGGCGGCGGACGCAAGACGCTTGCGTCTGCCGCTCTCAAAAACATCATGAACATCAAAACAGTTGGCATTGTCGGCTGCGGCCTCATGGGTAGCGGCATCTCCGAAGTCCTTGCCAAGAACGGTTACAACGTCATTGTGCGCGAGGTCAATGACGATTTCCTGAACAAGGGCATCGAGCGCATCCGGGCGTCCACGCAAAAAGCGGTTGACCGAGGCAAACTCTCCGCCGCTGAGCGCCAGCAGGCGCTCGAACGCATCACGCCGACGACCAAACTCGAAGAGCTTGCGCCGTGCGATTACGTCATCGAGGCGGCGATCGAAAACTTGAATCTCAAAAAAGATATTTTCGAACGGCTCGACAACATTACGCGCCCCGACGTGATTCTTGCGTCCAACACTTCGTCGCTCTCGATCGCCGAAATGGCGAGCAAGACAAAAAAACCCGAGAAGGTTTTGGGAATGCACTTTTTCAACCCCGTGCCCGTCATGCCCCTGCTCGAAATGGTCCGTTCGTTCATGACGAGCGAGGAAACATACCAGACCTCCCGCGCGCTCGGCGAATCGCTCGGCAAACAGATCATTGTCGCCAAAGATTATCCCGGCTTTATCGTCAACGCGCTCCTCGTCCCCTTTCAACTCGACGCCATTCGGTTTTACGAAAACGGGATGGCATCCATCGAGGACATTGACAAGGGCGTGCGGCTCGGACTGAATCATCCGATGGGTCCGCTCGAGCTCTGCGATTTTGTCGGCATTGACACGGTCCTCTATATCGCCGACGAGGTGTATGCCGAGACCAAAGACCCGCGCTATGCCGCCCCCCCCCTCCTCCGCCGCATGGTCGCCGCAGGTCACCATGGTCGCAAGTCAGGCAAGGGCTTCTATAAGCATTCCAAATAAAAAACTTGGCAAACTGTGTTTGCCAAGTTTTTTATTCCGATTCTTTTTCTTCCGGCTCGCCCAACGCTTCCACATTCGTCACGGCGGGTCCCAGCCACAGCGCGGCGAGTTTCAAATGGTCGGCGTCCTGCGCCGACATCTGCTCGCCCAGCTTGTCGGACAGGGTCGAGAGCAGGGGAATGTCATTAAAATCAAAAAATCCCTCCATCCCTTTGCTCCAGTCCCATTCTGTCGCAAATTCCAGACCTGCGGTCTCGCCCGCCTGTTTCAACAGATTGATCTGCGCCTCAGCCGCGCCCGCCCATAGGACGATCACCAGCGTCGAAACCTGCGGCGCGCTCTGCATCATCTTGGCGAGCGCCTTGCGCTGTCCCAACAGGTCGGCGCGAAAAAACGAACGCGCGCCGGGCACGGGAATCGCGTCAAACGCCCTACGCGCCAGTGTCGCCAACTCTGTCGGGGCGCTTTTGAGCTGTCGCGCCGCCATCGTCGCCACCAGCAGACGATAATCCTCCCGCATATAACTGTTTACATCCACCCACGGGTGCAAAAACCTCTCACCCTTGTCCCCCTGGTCATGCTCTTGCTCGTGCGCGTGTTCATTCTCTGTCATGGTCAATCTTCCAGCCCTTCTTCAAACGTCAATTCGGGCGGCGGATAATCGTTCGGGTTGTTTACCAGTTCCTGATGCATTGCCGCCTCTGCGAGTTTGCGCCCCGTCACCGCAAAGACAAACCCGACGCCACGCGTCACCTCTTCCGGCAAATTGATAAACGGCGAAATCGTGGTCGCCCCCAGCGTGGCAATCGCGCGCCCCAGCACACCGCCAAAATAATGCCCGATGTTGCTCGCGTTGCCCTCCCAGAATCGTCCCCGCGCGTCATCCTCGGCGAGCCAGGGCAGACCCAGCCGGGCGTTGAGCTGCTCTTCGAGGATGATGCGCCCGATATCCAGCATCATCTCTAGCTCTTCGTCCCCAATCGTCTTGATGTCCGGGCGCACCATCTCTTGCCGCACGCGCGTCGGACATCTCCCGCCCACCAAGTATGCCAGGATCAGAGCGCGCGTGGTGGGCGTCGTCCCGGAGTGAATGGGCGGCACATCAATAAAGTTCGCGGGATCGAGCCAACCGCGCATCTGGTTATAAATCTCGAGCAGGTTCTTGAACTCTTTTTTCGGATTGCTCTGGAACAGCACCCGTTTCATCTCGAAATCGGGCGACGTCAGCGCCCGAAACACAACCTGCTGGATGCGATACATCGGCTCCAAATCCCTCGTCTCGACGCCCACCGCCATGCCCGGCGGCGGCAGCGATGCGATCGAAAACGAGCTCGCCCAGTCTTCGAGATACGTCGGGATAACTACCGCTTGCAGTTGCGCGCTCGCCTTGACCTTGCCGCCCTTGTTTTTCTTTTTTGATGATGCCATGTTCTTCTCCTTTATGATGTAGATGAGAGGTTCGAGCCGGATTGGAGAATTTCTATTTCGCTTCCTGCGCCCGCGCCCGCGCGCACACGTGCGCCAATTTCGCCGGATTGCGCCCCAGCGAATCGCGCACCTTGTCGAACGCGCCGGCAGCATCAAGCGTCAACCCAATCACCACTTCTGCAACCAAACAAAAAGGTTCCATCTTGCCCGAATCATAATAGAACGCCCGCCTTTTTACAATACCACAAGCCACCCCCTGGGACCGCAAATCTCCGATTTGCGCCCTGCCGGACTATTGGAGGTGCGTCACATCTTTGGTTGCGAGTAGGACACGCTCGCCGCAGCGTGCCGCGCGGGGAACGAAACAGCGTTCGTTCCTTACCGCCCAAAATCGTGACATGCATCCCGCTTGATTGGCAATGTGATTTGAGGGTTCTTGATATGCTATAATCATTGCGGTTGTAGGATTCGATGAACAGACAAGAAATTCTTGACTTGCTTGGCGAGCATCGCGGAGAAGTTCGCCAATTTGGGGCACAATCTCTCGCCCTTTTTGGCTCTTTTGCCAGAGAGCAGGCACGACAGGACAGCGATATTGATCTCCTGGTAGAATTCAACTCCCCGCCCACCTTTGATGATTACATGAATCTCAAGTTCTATCTTGAAGATTTGCTGGGTCGCGCCGTGGATCTGGTTCCGCGTAAAACACTAAAACCGCGTATACTTCCTCAAGTCGAGCGCGAGGCGATTTATGTCACGTGATGTCCGCCTTTACTTGGACGATGTAGTTGAAGCTTCATCGCATATTCTAGAGTACTCGATTGCAATGGCATTCGAAGATTTTGTGTCGAACAAGATCGCATACGATGCGATTCTCCGGAATTTGGAAATCATCGGCGAAGCCGCCAAGAATGTCCCACAAGAGTTTCGTGAACAGTATCCCGATGTGGAATGGCGGGCTTGCGAGACATCTTGGCGCACGGGTATTTTGGGCTAGAAGACGAAACTCTTTGGAACATCGTCGAGACGCAGATTTCTCCGTTGTTCACACAAGTTTCAAGAATCCTCGCTCAATTACGCGATTGATATATGCTATAATCGCGTACGCGATTCCCCACACCACGCCCACGCTCCCGACAACGCATTTCAAGAATGGACAGCAAGTCGGTTTGGGCTAAAATTCGCCGAGCCCAAAAAACTCGTCCCTATTACAACATTTTTGAAACGCGTTGGAGACACCCTGTGGCAGCCAAGACCAGTCCACCACCCCTTCCCACACGCAATCTTCCCAAACCGCCCGCACGACCGGCGGACGAATCGCGTTATCTCGGTCTGCCGCATTATTTGGCGGGACTGGTGGACGCGGGCGGCGAAACCCATCTCCTCGCGGCGGGCAAACCCGGCTGGATCGTCGTCCGCGCCCAGGTCAAACCTCCCGAAGCGAGCGGCGATTATACCCACCTTTCAGACAAAGGTCTCGGCGTCATCGTCGTCCTGTCCAACAACAGCGCACCCCAGGGCGCGTTTCCCAATTCATACGATTACGAGCATTTTGCCCAACAGTGCGCCAACTTTGTAAAAAAATCTCGAGGCGCGCGCATCTGGGTCATTGGCAACGAGCCCAATTCCGCGCGCGAGCGCGCCATGTTCGACGGCGCGGTCAATTCGGGCGAACTCGTCACGCCCGAAATGTATGCCCGGCTCTTTAACCTCGCGCGCAGGGCAATCCGCGCGCTCCCCGGTCACGATCAGGATTTCATCGTGCCCGCCGCGATTGCCCCCTTTAATACCCAGACCAATTATCCCGGCAACCCTTCCGGCGACTGGGTCCGCTATTTTGCCGACACCCTGTTCCAGATCACCTCACAGGGCGGCAGCGCGGACGCGTTAGCTCTGCACACCCACACACACGGCTATGACGCCAATTTTGTCACCAGTGACGCCAAAGGCATCAACCAGTTCCAGAACCGCCATTGGCATTTCCGCGCCTATCGCGATTTTCTGTCGGCGGTCTTGCCCGCCCTGCGCAATCTGCCGGTCTTGATCACGGGCGCATCACCCTTTGAACCCGGCTGGAGCAATGCCAATCGCGGATGGATGCAAGCCGCGCTCGCCGAGATCAACAACTGGAACAGCAACAGCCAGAACCAGCCGATACAGGCGCTCTGTTTATCCCGCTGGCAGTCGCTTCCCGGCGACCCGCCCGGCTGGGGGCTCGCCGACAAGCCCCAGGCGGTCAATGATTTGCGCGCCGCCCTCCAAAACGATTTTCGACTCCGCTGGCCCGGTCTGCCGCCCACGCCCGATTTCAAAGCGCAGTGGGTCAGCGCTCTCACCGTGCCGCAAAACCAGCTCACCACCAACGAGGTGGTCAGCGGACGCATTGTCGTCAAAAATATTGGCGCGAGGGCGTGGCTTGCAGGCGGCGCAAATCCCATTCGGCTCAGCTATCGCTGGTACAACGTGCAGGGCGTCGAAATTCCCCTCGCCCCACCCGCCGAACATTTTTCGCTCGCCCAGAACGTCTTGCCCGGTCAAAACGCCATCATCGAAAACGTCAAACTCCGCGCTCCGCAATGGCAGGGCGAATATGTGGTCAGGTTCGACCTCATTCAGGAGGGTCACGCCTGGTTTAGCGCGCTCGGCTCGCTCACCCGCGACCTCAACCTCACCGTGCAGGCGCCGCCGTATGCGCTCGAATGGGAGCAAAGCATCCCGCTCGGCGACAAGGGCGTCGCGCTCAATTCCAACACCATCGGCGCGGTCGCGGTCAAAAATCTCGGCTCGCGCGTCTGGTACAAGACGGGTCCCAATCCCGTCCGGCTGGGCTATCGCTGGTACAACGCGCAAGGTGTACAGGTGCCCGTCAATCCGTATGCGGGCGATTTCGAGATGGACGCCGACACGCCGCCGGGCAGGACCGCGACATTCAGCAGCGTCGTCCTGCGCGCCCCGCATTACGAGGGTGCGTTCACCCTCCGCTGGGACGTGCTCCACGAGGGTCTCACCTGGTTCAGTCAGCAGGGCGTCGAAACCCTCGACCAGGTCGTTCACGTCTATACGCCCATCCCCGATTATTCGGTCAAGTGGATCAATCTCTTTTTGGACGTGCGCGGCGCGCTCGAACCCAACGAGACGATCACCGGGACCGTCACCGTCCAAAACACCGGCGCAAAAACGTGGCTCGCGTCCGGCGAAAACCCCGTCAAACTGGGCTATCATTGGTACGACCCCGACAACAACACCATCACCCTCGCCGCATACCCCGGCAACTTTGCTCTGCGCGAGGATGTCGCCCCACAAGGCATGGCGACGTTTGAAAATGTCGTCGTGCGCGCGCCGATCATTCAGGGCAAATACAAACTCGCGTTCGACTTGACGCACGAAGGCGTGACGTGGTTCTCTGCCGCGGGCGCAAAACCGTTCGAAGCACAGGTCGCGGTCAAGACCGATGCGCCGCCCATCGTCGCCCAATTTCTCGAAATCTTTGCGATTCCTCAGAATCAAATCACCGCGGGCGAAACGGTCGCCGGACGCGTGCTCGTCCGTAACGCCGGCGCGGAAACATGGCAGGCGGAGGGTGAGGACGCGGTGCGGCTCGGCTATCGCTGGTTCAACCTGATCGGCGACGAGGTCCCTGCTCCCGCTTATCCCGGACACCGCTTGTTGTTGAATGACGTGCCGCCGCGCGAGACAATCGCCTTTGAAGATGTTGTCATTCAAACGCCCGTCACGCCCGGGGATTACACTCTGCAATTTGATCTGCTGCACGGCGACGAATGGTTTTCGAACGCGACCAGCATCGCCGCCGAGACGCAGGTGCGCGTCAAAGCGCCGCCGCTCGAATGGGGCGCAGAATTTGTTTCGAGCAACACGCCCGCCCACCTCACCGCCGGACAGACCGTGGATGTGGCGCTCCGCATCGTCAACACCGGCAAACGCGCGTGGAAGACCGACGGCGCAAATCCCGTCCACATTGCATACCAGTGGTTCAACCCGAACGGCACACAACAGTTCTCGGTCCAGGAACTCCGCACAGCTCTGCCACAAGAGGTCAAGCCCGAGGACCAGGTGGATTTTGCCGCGTCGCTCGCCGCGCCAAATGCGCCCGGTCTCTATCAACTTCATTGGGACTTGATTGCCGAAGGCATCTCATGGTTCTCTGACGGCGGCAACCCCGCGCTCGTTCTCCCCGTCAATGTCACCGACGCGCCCACGCCGACGACAAACTGGCGCGCCGAAGCCAGTCACAACGGCGCGTCGGCGATTCTCGCGATTGACGGCGACCTCGGTTCGTTCTGGACCAATCAAGCGCGTCAATCACAGGGCATGTGGTTCCGTGTAGATTTTGGCGAACCCCGCTTGATGGACGGCATCGCGTTTCGTTCGCCGGGACAGGGCTATCCGTCCGGCTATACCGTTCGCATTTCCGACGACGGTCAGGTATGGCGCACAGTCTGGGCAATCGCGCAGGGCAACACGCGCGATGTCGTCGCGATGTTTGCGCCCTACCGCGTTCGCTACGCCCAGATTGATTTGCTCGCGCCGCATGATCAGGAATGGATGCTCAGCGAAGTCCAGATTCACGCGTGCCCCGCATGGAACGCCACCGCGAGCAACAACAACGAATACGCCCACAACGCCATTGACGATAATCCCACGACCGCGTGGACGACCGTCGAACCGCAGGCGCCCAACATGTGGTTCCAACTCGATCTCGGGCGTGTCGAGAGCGTCAGCGGTCTGCGGCTCACCCCCCCCAAGGACGAAATCCCGCTCGGGTATCGCGTGAGCATCTGGAACCAGAATGCGGGCGGCTGGCAAAAAATAGCCGAAAAACAAAACAACACCGAGCCGATCAACATTTCATTTGCGCCCGTCCGCACTCAATACCTCAACATCCAACTGCTCCAGAGCGCCGAGGTGCCTCTGGCAATCCGCGAAGCGCGCGTCACCAAAGCCATGACCGACTGGGTGGGTCCCATGCGCGCGTCCGAACGATAATTTCCCGGCGCGCGATTCCCGCGCGCCCTGTGCCGCCCGCGTCAATAGAACACTTGTCGCACGCTTTTCCGAAAAATTTCCCCACCACGCCCCATTTTCACCCGCCAAACGCGATCACCCCCCCCACCCGAAAACATTGTCCGATGCGCGCAAAGGTCACGGCGGGTTTCTGGAAAACAAAAAACATTCGCGCGCCGGATAGCGCGCGAATGTTTTTTGTTTGTAACGATTTTTCTGATAGTCATATTACGAAACGCTTACTACGCGCATTTTTGGCGTTCGGATAGGCATGTCGTTGAAACAATGCGCTCGTTTCCCTGTATAATTTATTCGAGATGTGCTGACGTCAGTACGTTTCGTGATTCAATCCAACCCGAACTTGTCGGCAGTTCACTGCCGGTCCAAGTTCAAAATATTTGCTCAACCAGAGGAGGTGAGACCAAATGAAGCGAGCACTACTTGTCGTCTTTGCGCTGGCATTGCTGATTACGGTCGTGGCGCCCATCGCAGCGACGGCACAGGCGGACGGACCGTGGGGCTATGGTGGCCATGGCTACGGATACGTCTTTCCGGGTTCGGGCTACAATAGGGTTTGTATGTACAGTTCTTGGAACTGCTCATACCGCTTTGTTCCGCCCTATCCGGTATCGGGCTGGTACAAATATCCGTACAACACGTTTTCTCCCGCTCCGCAATGGAACCACTATAATCCGTATTGGTAAAAAATTCGGATTGTGTTGCGGCGGAGATCACGAATTGCCGCAGTCTCGGGACGGGTTGATCCGCTGCAGTCTCAATGGCTGACACCCGGCTGCCCATCCGCGAGACCGGTCTGAGCTCAGACCCGAAAAAGCCACTCGCAGAAACGCAACCGCCGACCACCCTCGGCGGTTGTCTTTTTTATTCTCCAACCTCCTTGTACTCGCCCTCCCCGTTGTGTCTCTCATGCCCGCTTGCGCCGTCCGCTGTCAAATCTCCTCGTTCGCCCTTTTCTTTTATCCTGAACGTAGAACAAAATCCGTAACTCGGGCATCAATCGTGTGTTATCAATAGTGCAGCTTGTTGATGTTCAGCCGATGAATGGCGCGTCCAGAACCGATTTCGAGCGCCTCACAAACGAATAGTACCAGAGGATATTGTAAATATCGCTTTTTTGCTTGACAAGCATTTGGATTCGTGATATACAACGCGTGTAGGGTTAGCGTCGCAAACAACAAACGTTTGTCGAGCGCGACCGGAATTACAAACAACCAAATAGTCCTTGTCAGCCGAATCTCTGCAAGCAAGCAGAGAGCGGAGGAACCACTAACGGGGTGAATTCGAATGCGGCGTTTCTCGCGCCGAACATTCAAAAGAACATCTTTCAGTTCTAACCCGACAGCTAACTTCGTAGGCACTGAAGGGGACAAGTCTGTCTGACCACAGATTTGACCTGTGGTCATTTTTGTTTATGGGCGGTTCTCGCCCCGATGCAAATATTGCCGAGACAGATCACGGGCTTTGACCCTGGCGGGTCAGCAGCTCGTCTTTTTTTTACCTATAAAATCGCGGAACATACTTCTTCTCCTCCTTTTCGAACGGTTATCTCCTCGCGTCGGCGTCTGCGCGGGGAGGTAACCACGACCGTGAGCCACGCGCTGTTCTGTTCATCATCGGCGATGAACGGGCAGCGCGTTTTTTTTGACATCCACCCTAATCTGCGTAAAATGGCTTTCCACTGTCGCCGAGATAGCTCAGTTGGTAGAGCATGCGGCTGAAAACCGCAGTGTCCGCAGTTCGATTCTGCGTCTCGGCATTCCGATTGCGAAAACGCGTTCAAGATTTGCTCTCTAATGAGCGTCTCGAACGCTTTTTTGTTTCCCGATTTGAGCGCAAAATGGGCGCAGACCCGCGGGACTTTGTGCGGGGGTGTAACTTTTGCTATAATCGCGTCGTAAGGTTAGTTGTAAAAATCGAACTGCGGTTTTTCCCTGGTTTTATCGGTGCGGTGAACTGACCCAATCGTCGTTTCAAGGAGGCGTCCATGGATGTCGGCAAGTCGTTTACATTTATGTTCGAAGACAAGGACTGGATCGCCAAGATAGCCATTGGCGCCATCGTCGTCTTGTTGTCCACCTTTATTATCCCAATTCCTCTGCTCGTCGGCTATTGTTTGGCAGTGACCAAGCGCGTTCATGACGGCGACCCCGCCCCCCTGCCGGAATGGACCAACATCGGCGATATGTTTGTCAAGGGGCTGTATGCTATCGTCGGCGTCTTGATTTGGGCAAGCCCCCTCCTTCTCCTCTTGTGCTGCAGCGCGATCGCAATCACCGGGATCAGCGCGGCGGCGGACGGGAGCGGCGGCGCAAATGATGCCATGGGCGGGATCGGCGGGGTGCTGTTGGCATGCCTTTACTGCCTCATGTTTATCGTGGGGATTGCGATCAATATATTTATCTATGCCCCGATAACCACGTTTGCGCTAAACAACCGGATCAACACGTTCTGGGATTTTCGCGGGATCTGGGGTTTTATCAAAGCCAATCCCGGCAATTATATTATTGCGCTCCTTTTAGCTCTGGTTGCGAATTTTGTGGCGGGGTTTGGCGTGATTGCCTGTTTCATCGGCGTGTTTTTCACCACTTTTTGGGCTGCGCTCGTCGCGGCACATTTGTTTGGGCAGGTCGCGCGCAGCAATCTGACGCCGACCGACTCGGACATACTGCCCCCCGCTCCGCCACCGACCAACGAGCCGCCGAGTTATCTGCCGGGTCCTCCGTATGAACCGGCGGCGTCAGCATAATTTTTCGCTGTGGATTTTTGGGATAGCATTGCATGCTGTCCCAAACGTCGTTTGAGGGAGGTCTCTTGATGAGTGGTGTCGCATCTATTTTCTCTGCCTTTGGTCTGTCCGCCGCAAGCGGGCTAAACGCTTATATCCCGCTGCTGCTCGTTGGGCTGACGGCGCGCTTTACAAACTGGATTACGCTCTCGGCGCCGTTCGACCTGTTGACCAACGATTATGTGTTGGCAGCGTTGACGGTCCTGCTCGCCCTCGAGTTTTTTGCCGACAAAATTCCGCTTGTGGATAATGCGAATGACGTGATTCAGACGTTCATCCGTCCCGCCGCAGGCGCGTTCCTGTTCGCCGCCGAAGCAAACGTCATTACGGAGATCCATCCCGCCTTTGCCATGATTCTGGGGCTGCTCGTCGCCTTTGGCGTGCATGCCACCAAAGCCGCAGCGCGCCCCGTGGTCGCCGTCGCGACGGGCGGAATCGGCAATCCGGTTGTGAGTACGGTGGAGGATGTGGCGTCCGTCGGACTGACGCTCTCCGCCATCCTTGCGCCGATCTTGCTCCTTTTTGCCTTTGTTGCCCTCGTGCTCGCGGCAATCATGGTTTGGGGACGCAAAAACAAGCCCGCAGCCGCCAACACCGCTCCCGGCACTTCGCAGGGTACGGACTCGGGACTCGACTGGCCCCGCACTTAGCTGCCTCTGCCATTCGCTGCCGCCCCGACAAATATGAATGCGCCGCGCGAAATGATTCGCGCGGCGCATTTTTTTCGTTGATTTACATTCAAAAGATTGCGCGAATTTTCAAGCTCGACGAACGCGTGTTCGCAATTGTGCTATAATTTTCTTGTCATGTCCCTTTTGCTCAACCCACCACTGACAACACGTGAACTCGTCCGAATGGCTTCCGACGAACTGGATTCCCGCCAGCTTGCCGTGATTGCGCGGCTTTCGCCGACCGAATGTCTTGCCCTGATGTTTGAGATGTGCGATTTTATGCGACAGCTCGCTTCAAATGTGGAACGCCACTATCATCCAAACCTGACCGAGGATGAGATCGACGCGCGTATCAGCCGGAGAATCCTCACCACAAATGACTAGATCGTTTCGAGAATTTACGCGCTCGGTTCTCGCGACGTTGCAGGAGCTGAGCATTCCATATGCCATTGGGGGCTCGGTTGCAAGCAGCGCTTATGGAGCATATCGTACAACGAACGATATTGATATTTCCATCAAGATGGAGCTTGCCGATTCGGAAAAATTCATCAAGGCGTTCACAGCGCTGGGCTATTATGTCAATATGGATGCAATCCTTGATACCGTAATCTGGCAAACTCCATTTAATGTAATTGACGCGGCAAGCGGGTTCAAGGTAGGTTTTTTTTCTGGTCGGGAAGACGCCTCTGGAGATTTCTGTGTTTGAGCGAGTGCGCACCGTTCCTTTTGCCCAGGAATCGGGCGAATCAGCAATCATGTACTCGCCGGAGGATGTGATCCTGTACAAACTCAAATATTTCAACGAGGGCAGAATGCCCAAGCACCCGCGCGACATTCTGGCGATACTCGAAACTCATCAACAAACGATTGAACTGGACTATATTTCATACTGGGCCAGAGAGACCGGAGTAGAGCCAATCTGGGAGGAGATTCTCCAAGAACATCACCGTCGCCTGGGCGAAACCAAGTAATGCCTGCAAAACCAGAGATTCAACAAATCCTCGATACCCTTCCGACCAAACCGGGCGTCTATTTGATGAAAAATGACGACGGGACCATCATTTATGTCGGCAAGGCGGTGAACCTGCGCAGTCGCGTCCGGTCGTATTATCACGGCAACGCATTTGACGCCAAGGTGATTTCACTCACCGCGCATGTCGAGCACATTGAATTTATCGTCACCGAGACCGAACTCGAGGCGCTCGTCCTCGAAAACAATCTCATCAAGAAATATCGCCCCAAATACAACATTCGGCTCAAGGACGCCAAGACCTACCCTTATATCAAGATCACCTGGCAAGACAACTATCCCAAAGTGTTCATGACCCGCCGCATGGACGACGACGGGGCGCGCTATTTTGGTCCGTTCACCGCCGTGTGGGCGGTCCACGAAACGCTCGACACGCTACGCAAAGTCTTTCCCTATCTCACCTGTGATCGGGAGATTACGGGCAAGGACCGCCGCGCCTGCTTGTATTATGACATTGGGCTGTGTCTTGCCCCCTGCATCGGCGCAGTGTCGCGCGACGAGTATCGCGGCATGATTGATCGGCTCTCGCAGTTCTTGCAGGGGCAAAGCGAACAGGTCACCGAAAACATTCACGGCAAACTGCAGCAGGCAGCCGAGGACCTGGAATTTGAGCGCGCCGCCGTCTATCGCGACCAGCTGCAGGCGATCGCGCGCATCACCGAACATCAAAAAGTTGTTTCGCCGCAGATGATTGACCAGGATGTGATCGCCTTTGCCAAAGACGATGGCAATGCCTGCGTCCAGGTCTTTTTTATCCGCGCGGGCAAACTGCTCGGGCGCGAATATTTTGTGCTCGAAGGCGCCACTCACGCCAACAACGACGACGTGCTTTCCTCCTTTGTACAGCAATTTTACGATCAGGCAGCGTATGTGCCGCCCGAAATCCTGCTGCCCGAAATGATTGACGAAGCCAAAATCATCGAAACGTGGCTCAAACAAAACAAGGGCGCAGCCACGACAATCCGCGTGCCGCACAACGGCAACGGTGGGCGCGAACTGCTGAACATGGCGGAAGAGAATGCGCGGATCACCCTCGACACGATCAAACAACAGTGGCTCGCGGACAAGACCAAGCATCTGCAAGCCGTCGAAGAATTACAGCAGGCGCTCGAAATGGAAAATCCGCCCCTTCGAATGGAATGTTATGATATTTCAAACATTCAAGGCACAAATTCCGTCGGCGCAATGGTCGTGTTTGAAAACGGCGCGGCAAAAAAGAGCGACTATCGCAAATTCAAAATCAAATCAGTCGTTGGCGCAAACGATTTCGCCAGTTTGCAGGAAATGCTGCGACGCCGTTTCAAGCGTTATCACGACGCACAAAAAGCCGCGCGGGGCGCGGGCGAATGGCAGGACGACATCGAATTGATGGCCAAAGCGGAACCGCAGACGGCGGCAGATAGTGCTCAAGCAGCGCCGGACAGCCCGCCGACGGCGGACGGAACCGAAACCCGGGCGGCGGTTGGCGGTCCGTCCTCTGCAGTCGCCGAAACTCTCACAAAAAAGCGCAAATCGAAAATTCCGTTGAGCAAGGGCATCCGCACGGCGGAACGCAAGAACGACGAATCGTGGGCGCGCATGCCCGACCTGGTCATTATTGACGGCGGCAAAGGACAGCTGAATGCGGCTGAAGAGGTGTTTCGCGAGATGGGGATCGAGGGCGTAAAATTGATTTCGCTCGCAAAACGTCAAGAAGAGGTTTTTGTTCCGAACCGTTCCGATTCCCTG
Source organism: Anaerolineae bacterium (assembly GCA_020851635.1). Classification (GTDB taxonomy): domain Bacteria; phylum Chloroflexota; class Anaerolineae; order UBA4142; family SHND01; genus SHND01. The sequence continues at coordinate 11,778 of JADZCJ010000009.1, read as the reverse complement.
CGCTTGCCCAAACACTCGCAAGCGCTCCACCTCCTGCAGCGGATCCGGGACGAAGCGCATCGCTTTGGCATCACCTATCACCGTTCGCTGCGCGTCAAAAAGGGGCTGCACTCTCAGCTGGACGCCATCCCCGGCATTGGACCGCGCCGCCGCCGCGCCCTTTTGGTAAAATTCGGCTCGCTCGAAGCCATCCGTGACGCGAGCATCGAAGAAATCCTCACGGTTGAAGGCATGACGCGCAGCGCTGCCGAGAAACTGCAAGCGCACTTGTAGCACACCCAGACATGGAATTACTCACGCACCTCCGCAACATTTCGTTTTTCGAACACCTCGAACCGCACGAGTTCGAGGCGTTGGCGGCGCATTTCCATTTGACGCGCTATATCGAGGGCGACGATATCCTTAAACAAGGACAGCAGACCGAGCGCTTTTTTATTGTCGAAGCGGGCGCAGTCAACATGCGTCATACCGACCGCAGCGGGCTGGAACGCCCTGTCGGGTCCAAGGGTCCCGGCGACTATTTCGGCATCAAAATGTTCACGACCCAGGAACCATCGGAATATACCTTTGAATCCATCAGCGCAGCTTCTCTCTGGGTGCTTGAACGTCGCGAATGGGACAGGGTGTTGGCAGAGAGTCCGGGGTTCCTCGACCACATGCCCGAGCTGCGGCAAGAGTTTGAACGGCTCACGCGCGGGTTGGACTGGCTGGCGCCGGGTGAAGTGATCCACCTGATGACGCGCAGACACTGGTGGGCGCTCGTGCTCATGTGCAGCTTGCCGCTCGCCGTCGCCGCTCTGTTTTCAATCGCTTTCTGGGTCTCGGCGCGGCTCGGGGTCGCCGCACGGCTGAACTGGCTCCTGCCCGTCTATGCCGTGGTCATGGTCGCGTGTCTCGTATGGACCGCGTGGCGCGCGCTCAATTGGTGGAATGACACTTTTATCGTGACCAACAGGCGCGTCGTCAGTATCAACAAGATCATCTTTTTTTCTGAAACGCGCAACGAACTCGCCATTGACAAGATCCAGTCTCAAAGGATCGAGCGCGGCGGACCCATCTCGGTCCTGCTCAACATTTCGGATTTGCGAATTACCTCGGCCTCGAGCGATGCGATGGGTGTCCTCTTTGCGCAGGTGGGCGATGTCGAAAGGATTCAGCACATCATCTCGAACGAGCAAGTCCGCGTGCAGGAAGTTAACCGCGCCAAGGAACGCGAACAACTGCGCGGGCAGATTGCGCGCGAGATTCGGCCTTATGTCTTTCAACAACCCGCGGCGCCCGAACCCGCCAAGACCGAATATTCAGCGCGCGCCGCCGCCGTTGTTCTGCCCTGGCAAAGGTGGGGGCGCGGTCGAAAAAAACGCGTCGCGCGACCAAGACCCAAGACGCCGCCCGTGCCTCTGCGAAAACGCCTGCGCGATATCTGGATTTCGATGTTTGGCACGGAAATCCGTGAGGGCAAAATTGTCACCTGGCGCAAAGACTATTTCATCCTCTTTCAGCAGATTGGCATCTGGCTCTTGTTTTTTCTTGTTCTCGTCGCCGTGATCGCCGCAATCACCTATGCCGGCGACATCCGCAGCTTTGTCAACAACGGAGTCTATACGGGGCTCGGTTTTCTGACATTGATTGCTTTCCTGGGCGTCGTCTGGCAGTGGCTGGATTGGCGGGTAGACCTCTATCGGCTGACCGAGAACGAAATTTTCGACATTGAAAGTTTGCCGTTTGGGCTGCGCTATCATGAAAGCAAGGCAGACCTGAACAGAATTCAAGACGTCACGTATGCGCGGGAAGGGATCATCAATACCCTGCTCGATTATGGCGATGTAATTACCCGCGTCGCAGGCAACGCCCAGCCGTTTACCTTTATCGCGGTGACTCACCCGCGGATGGTCGCTGACGAGATTTCAGAACGCATCGAGATCCTAAAACTGCGCGCGACCGAACGCACCGCGCGCGAAAATACGCGCCAGGTCGTGGATGCCATCGTGGCATACCACCGTTTGATGATGGCGGAACGTTTTCAGGATTCGCCCGCTCCTGCTCCGACCTCCGCCGCCGAGACTCAATCCGAGCCGCAGGGCCCCCCCCCCTCTCTCGCCGCGCGCGCGCCCTCTACCGAGATTGAAGGCGAATTTCCGCCCGAAGCGGATTTTTAGCGCGCCTCCGCAAAACCCCTCTCCGCGTGTGATATAATGTTTATTCCGCGTTGTGTCTCGTGGATGTCTCGTGACCATGCCCATTCTTGATACACTGGTGACCGAATTCAGGCGCATTTATGGCATTGCGCCGGAGAAAATTGCCCGCGCGCCGGGGCGCGTCAACCTGATCGGCGAGCACACCGATTACAACGACGGGTTTGTCATGCCCATCGCCATTGACCGCGATGTGGTGATGGCGGCGCGCGCCCGGACCGACAACAAAATCCGCGTGACCGCGCTCGATATTCCGGGGACCGAAACGGACGTTTTTGACCTTGACGACATTCCCCATCATCCCGATTATCGTTGGGCGAACTATATTCGCGGCGTCGCATTTTATTTGCAAGCGCAGCATGTCCCGCTCACGGGCATTGATGCGGCTTTTACTTCCGATGTCCCTTCCGGCGCGGGTCTCTCGTCGTCGGCAGCCCTCGAAGTTTGTGCCGCCACCATGCTTCAGGCGTACACGACCCGTCCGGTCAGCCCCGTCGTCGTCGCGCAAGTGTGCCAGCGCGCCGAAAACAACTTTGTGGGAGTAAAAAGCGGCATTATGGACCAGTACGCCTCGGCGCTGGGCGCAGCGGGCGCCGCAATCAAAATTGACTGTCGCTCGCTGACGTATACCATCGTGAAACTGCCGCGCGGCGTCAGCGTCGTCGTCGCCGATACCCGGAAAAAGCGTCACCTGGCGGGGTCGGACTATAACACCCGGCGGATGGAATGTGAAAATGCGGCGGTGCTGCTGAGCCAGTTGTTGGGCAAAAATATAGCTGCCCTGCGCGACGTCTCGTACAAGGAATTCAAGTCAGCCGCCAAATACCTGCCTGACAATCTCATGCGACGCACACGGCACGTCATTACCGAAAACGAACGCGTTGAAAAAGCGGAGCGAGCCGCCCGGCGCAACGACGCCGTCGAATTTGGCAAACTCATGACACAATCGCAGACGAGTCTGCGCGACGATTATCAAGCCAGTTCGCCCGAGCTGGATATCATGGTGGAAATCGCGCAAAAACAACCGGGCTGTCTCGGTTCACGTCTCACGGGCGCGGGCTGGGGCGGCGCAACCGTCAACCTTGTGCGCGATGAAAATATGGAGCTTTTTATAAAAACAGTGGCGCATGAATACGCGACGCGGACAGGCATCACCCCCTGGGTCTCTGCCGTCGTGCCTTCTCAAGGCGCCGGCATGATTGGTTTGGAAACCGGAGAAGTAAAAAAATGAGTCAGGCGCGCGCACGGCAGCGCTCAAACTCCGAGTGGCTGTCACAACTTGGCGCCGATGGCACGCCCGAACAGGCGGAAGCTATCGAAGATTTGCGTCTTTATCTGCTTCGCGCGGTTTTGTATTTCTTTAGCCAAAACCCCGGCGATCTACGCTCGTTGGCGCGCGCGGAATTGGAGCAGGTCGCCCAAGACCTTGCTCAGGATGCGCTCTTGACCATCCTCAAGCACCTGGATGAATTCCGCGGCGAGAGCAAGTTCACCACCTGGGCATATCGCTTTGCCATCAACATGTCGTTGGTAGAAGCCCGCCGCCAGCGCTGGAAGAATGTTTCGCTCGACAAGATTCTGGAAAATTCCCAACTGCCCGATTTGCAGTTCGAAGACAAGGATTCGCCCGACCCCGACCGACGCGCACAGCAGCGTGAAGTCTGGGAGACCGTGCGCGATGTCATTGAAAATGACCTGACCGCCCGGCAGCGCGCCATCCTGACGGCAGTCGTCTTTGACGACGTGCCCGTGGATGTCGTCACCAAGGAATTTCGCATGAACCGAAACGCCGTCTACAAGATGGTCCACGACGCGCGCGCAAAACTAAAGCGCCGGCTCGAGGACCGCGGGTTTGATGTAGGCGAAATCCTGAATTTGTTTGGAACAACTCCCGCGCCGCGGATGGCGTAAGATGAGCAACCTTTTCAACACTGAATCAGAGAGTGACGCTATGCGTCTGACCTACCTCAAGTTGGAAACGTTCATGATCAAAATCGCGCGCACCCGCGCCGACGAAGTCGGGTGCGACGATTGCGCCAAGCACTCGGCGCGTTTGGTGGACGCGCTCATGCAGGGCAACGTGAATGAGCAAGAGCTGCAAGACCTTCTGCTTCACGTTTTGCAGTGCCTGCCCTGTGCCGAAGAGTTCCAGATCCTGCGCGATTGTGCCCGTATGGATACCGAGGATTCCTGGCCCTCAGAGGATGCATTGTGGCGAAAAATCGAACGTGAGGGGTAAGAATTGGGATACAAGCGTCACCATATCTAAAGTTGGCTGGAGCAGCCCTAAATATCAGGGTCTACCTTCGCCGTCGAAAGCGCTGTAATTTCGGGCAGTGTCCGGTTTTACCTCCTTTCCCGTGCATTTGCCAAAAGCTCTATCGTGGCGAAGGTTCTCTGACAACGCCGGCGGTGCGGGTTCAAACGACTCGCACCGCTTTTTGGTCCACCCTGTCCCCAAAATCGCACTTGACAAGTTACAATAACTGCATATAATACTGGCGTATAAATTCAAGGCGAGCGGAGATGCGCGCAAGGTGCAGCCGCTCGCCTTGCCTTGAACCGATTTTTTGGATTTATCGTGCCGCGCGCTCGCACCCTGTCGCCCGCTTTTGCGCCGACGCTTTTACAAGACTTGGAAGGGCATCTCCAACGCGTCGAACTCGCCCCCGCCACCATTCGCAATTATTGCGCCGATGTGCGGGGTTTTGTGCGTTTCCTGCACGAGCAGCGGAACGGGCACACGCCGACGATTCCCTCCGAATCCGATTTTGAACGCTATCGTCTGCACCTTGTTCAAGCGACCGACCAGTCACCCGCCACCATCAACCGTCGCCTCCAGTCACTGCGTGTTTTCGGTCGCTTTTTACTCGAAAAGGGTTTCGCGCAAGCCAACCCCGCCCAAACCTTGCAGCTCGTCTCGAACGGTTCCGAAGAGACCCCGCCGCGGGTTCTGGATGACGACGAGATAGCGAGCTTGATCGTCGCCGTGCGCGCGGGCGCCCGTCGCCGCCTGATGCGCCGCGACTATGCGATCATCGAGTTGATGCTCCAGGCGGGCTTGCGCGTCAACGAAGTCGCCCTGCTCAACAAGGACGACATTATTCCTACGTCGAACGGGCTGCGCCTCGTGGTCCGTGGCACCGCCGAGCATCATTTCAGACAGGTGCCGTTGAACGAGACACTGGCGCGGGCGATTCGGGAATATTTGCAGGTGCGACCCGATCTGCCCGAGGTGACGACTCTGTTTGTCAGTCAACAGGGCAAACCGCTCTCGACCCGTTCCATCCAACGGCTGGTCGAAGCGTATGCGAACGCCGCGCAGCTCTCGGATGTGTCCGCTTATACTCTGCGTCACACATGCGCCAAAAAATTGTTGGCTGAAAACTCACCTGAATTTGTCGCCAAATGGTTGGGTCACAAAAGTATTGAACCTTTGAACAAATATCAAGTCTGACATCTGCTTGTTTTTTTCTACCGTAAACGCTACCAAACACATTAAAGGGGTGTTCATGGAAATCAAAGATTTTTCCGCCGTCCGGATCTCACTCGCCTCCCCCGACCAGATTCGCGCGTGGTCGCACGGCGAGGTGCTCAAGCCCGAAACCATCAACTATCGCCGCCTGCGTCCCGAACGCGATGGACTGTTCGACGAACGCATTTTTGGTCCGACGCGCGATTGGGAATGTTACTGCGGCAAATACAAAAAAGTCCGCTACAAGGGCATGATCTGCGAAAAGTGCGGCGTGCAGGTCGCGCCGTCGCGCGTGCGCCGCGAGCGCATGGGACATATCGAACTGGCGGCGCCCGTCGCGCACATTTGGTATACGCGCCGCGTTCCCTCGTATCTCGGTCTCTTGCTGGATGTCTCCCGCCGCAATCTGGATCGGGTCCTCTATTTCGCCCAATATATTATTACCCACATTGACGAAGGCGCGCGCAACAAGGCGCTCAAGAAACTCGAAGAAGAACTCGATCACAAAATCATCAAAGATACCAAGACGCTCGCCGACAAACTTGAAAAACTCGAACTCGAGTTGATGGAAGAGTTGGAAAAACTCGACAAGAAAACAGAAAACCAGATCGCCCGGTTGGATGAAAAACTCGCCGAAAAGACCGACGAGGTTGTTTCGCTCGGCAAGCAGCTGGAACGCAAGCTCGAAGACCGCGGCAAAGAAGTGCGCAAAGCGATTGTCTTTGAACCCACCGACGATGTGATTGTCGAAGAGGGCGAAGAGATCGCGCCCAAGCATCGCAAAAAACTCGCCGAAGTGATGCAGGGACATTTGAACGAGATCGAAGCGGGCATCAAACAGGACCAAAAAGACAAGCGTCTCGATGCTCAGGGTAAAGCCGAAACGCTGCGCGCAACCTTTGAGGAACAAGCCGCCTCGCTGCAGGGTCAAATCGAAGACAAAGCCAACGCCCTGCGTAGTGAATACGACCCCAAATTCGAAGAACTCCAGGCGATCGCCGTCAAGGAATTTCTGACCGAGTCGCAATACCGCGACCTCTCCGATAAATGGGGTCACGTTTTCAAAGCCGGCATGGGCGCGGAAGCGGTGCTCGAAATCGTGCGTCGCATGAACATGGACGAGATGGCAAAATCCCTGCGGCGTGAGATTCGCGGGACCCGCTCCAAGCAGCAGCGCAAAAAAGCAATCAAGCAATTGCGCGTCGTCGAATCGCTCCGCAAATCCTCGAATCGTCCTGAATGGATGATTTTGACGATTCTGCCCGTTATCCCGCCCGATTTGCGCCCGATGGTGCAGCTGGACGGCGGGCGTTTTGCGACCAGCGATTTGAACGACCTCTATCGCCGCGTCATCAACCGCAACAATCGCCTCAAGCGGCTGTTGGAACTCGGCGCGCCCGAAGTGATCGTCAACAACGAAAAACGCATGCTTCAAGAAGCCGTAGACTCGTTGATTGACAACTCGCAGCGCGGCAAAGCGGTTTCCCAGCGCGGACAGCGCAAACTGAAATCGCTCTCGGACCTGCTCAAAGGCAAGCAGGGTCGTTTCCGCCGCAACCTGCTCGGCAAGCGCGTGGACTATTCCGGACGTTCCGTGATCGTGGTTGGTCCGCACCTGAAACTGAACCAGTGCGGTCTGCCCAAGCAGATGGCGCTCGAATTGTTCAAACCGTTTGTCATGCGCAAACTCGTCGAAAACAATTTCGCGCACAACATCAAGTCCGCTAAACGGCTGGTGGACCGCATGTCGCCGGAAGTGTGGGACGTCCTCGAAGACATTATCCAGGACCATCCCGTGCTGTTGAACCGCGCGCCGACGCTTCACCGTCTGGGTATTCAAGCGTTCGAAGTGGTGCTGGTCGAAGGCAGCGCGATTCAAATTCATCCGCTCGTCTGCGCCGCCTTTAATGCGGACTTTGACGGCGACCAGATGGCGGTGCACGTTCCGCTTTCCGAGTCCGCCAAGCACGAAGCGCGCACGCTCATGCTGAGCGCATCGAACCTGCTCAAACCGGCTTCGGGCGAGCCGATTGTGGAACCGACCAAAGACATGGTGCTCGGCTGCTTTTATCTCACCATGGACAAACCCGACAACATCGGCGACGGCAAAGTATTTGCCTCGTTTGAAGAAGTCGCGCTGGCATACGAACTGCGTGTCGTTGATTTGCATGCCAAAATCAAAGTGCAGTTCATCAGGGGCAAGAAACGCGAATTGATCGAAACGACCGTCGGACGCGTGTTGTTTAACGAAATCTTTCCCGAAGAGATGCGCTTTGTCAATGACATTCAGGACAAAAAGAAACTCAAAGAGTTGGTCGCCCGCGCCTACCAGGTCGTCGGTCCCGAAGGGACAGCTGAAATCGTGGACCGCATCAAGGACATTGGTTTCAAATATGCGACGCGTTCGGGTCTGACCATCGCCATTGACGACATTACCGTACCCGAAAACAAAGACCAGATCGTCAAGGGCGTCGAAGACAAGGTGGCAGAAGTAGAAAAGCAGTATCGGCGCGGTCTCATCACCGAAGACGAACAATACGTCAAGACGGTCGAACTGTGGACCGAAGCGACCGAAGAAATCACCGATGCGGTGGCAAAATCGTTCGCGCAGGATTCGCCCGTCCGCGTCATGGCAAATTCCGGCGCGACCAAGGGTGGTTTCACCCCACTCCGTCAGTTGGCGGGTATGCGCGGTCTGATGGCAGACCCGGCAGGGCGTATCATTCCACTGCCCATCACGTCCAACTTTCGCGAAGGATTGACCGCGCTCGAATACTTTATCTCGACGCACGGGGCGCGCAAAGGTCTCGCCGATACGGCGCTTCGCACTGCAGACGCCGGTTATCTGACCCGCCGTCTGGTGGATGTGGCGCAAGATGTCATTATCAACGAAGACGACTGCGGCACGCACGCGGGCATCTGGCTCGCTGCCGACTCGAAAGAACGCACGGGCGAAGGATTTGACGAGCGCGTGATCGGACGCGTCACCGCCAGCCCGGTGGCAAACCCGAAAACGGGCGAAGTCATTGTCAATGTCGGCGAAATGATCACCGAAGAATTGTGGGCGCAAATGAAAACCGCGGGTGTGACGCGCGTCTTTGTGCGCAGTCCGCTGACCTGCGGCGCGCGGCATGGTTTGTGCGCCAAGTGTTATGGGCGCGATCTGGCGCGGCGTGGTTTGATCGGCATTGGCGAAGCGGTCGGCGTCATCGCCGCCCAATCCATCGGCGAACCGGGTACGCAGCTGACCTTGCGCACGTTCCATACGGGGGGTGTGGCAAGCGCGGATGACATCACGACGGGCCTCCCGCGCATCGAAGAACTTTTCGAATCGCGCGACCCCAAGGGGCAGGCGCTCATTGCCGAAATTGACGGCACTGTCGAGATCTCGGTCGAGGACGGACAGCGCGTGATTCGCATCGTCGCCTCAAAAACCGAGGTTGACGAGTACGAAATGCCGCCGCATGCCAAAGCGCTCGTCAAAGAAGGCGATTTTATCGCCGCCGACACGGTCCTGTTCCATGATAAAGAGGGCAACGATGTCTACGCCGCCAACGAGGGGCAGGTGCAGCGTGAAGGTCGCTCGATCATGATTCGACGCGAGATCCGCGACGAGCGCCCCTACGAGGTGGCTGCCGCCGCTCGTCTGCGCGGCGGAATTGAAAACGGCGTACTCGTCAACGCCGGCGACCAGTTGACCGAGGGACCCAAGAACCCGCACGACATTCTGCGGATTCTCGGACGCGACGCCGCCCAGATTTATCTGGTCGAAGAAATCCAGCGAGTGTATCGCTCTCAGGGTGTGAATATCAACGACAAGCATATCGAAATGATTTTGCGCCAGATGTTCCGCCGCGTGCGCGTCAAATCCACCGGCGACACCGATTTCCTGCCCGGACAATTGGTGGACCGGCTCGCGTTTGAAGACGTGAATGAGAAAATCACCGAAGCGGAAGGCACTCCTGCAACGGCATACCCGATTCTGCTCGGCGTCACCAAAGCGTCGCTTTCGACGGACTCGTTCCTGAGCGCATCATCGTTCCAACACACCATCAGCGTCCTTTCACAAGCGGCAATCGAGGGCAAGCGCGATGACCTGTATGGACTCAAGGAAAACGTCATCATCGGCAAACTGATTCCCGCAGGCACGGGTTTCCGCCCGCGCACACGCGGACCGATCGCAGAGATGAAGATCGGCACGATGGGTCGCCTCGGTCACAAACTCGACGAGGATATCCGTCTGGAAGATGAAGAACTGGCGGAGGTCGAAGCGCTCGACGAAGAATTGATCAGCGAAGTGGATGCGGAACTGGAAGAAGCTCCGGAATCTCAGGTCGAAGGCGAGGACGTCGTCGCCGAAGTCGAAGAGGTCGAAGAGGAAGAAGAGGAACAAGCCGAAGAGGTCGAAGAAGACCTTGACGAAGATTCCTCACTCGAACTCGACGATGATGAGATGGAAGAAGAAGAAGAAGAAGAAGAACCTGAAGCGGAATAATAAAGCAAAAAAAACAGCGGGACCTGTGTCAGGTCCCGCTGTTTTTTGTCTGTAATCCACCCGGAATCGCAATCGGTCCCACCGGATTTCTCGTCGCGGGAACCACGCTCAAGCGTCATAACTCGGTGACAACCGGAATGACCATCGGCCGCCGCCGTGTCGTCTTGTAGAGATATTCGCCCAGGACTTGCTTGAGCGTCGCGCTCAAGCCCGTATCGTGCGCGCTGGCTGCTACCGCATCGCGAATCGTCTGTTTTGCGCCCTCGATGAGACTCTCGGCTTCGGGATTGTAAACAAACCCCCGCGTCTCTATTTCGGGACCAAACACGATCTCGCCCGTCCGCAAATCAATGCCGAGCATCGCGATAAAAAAGCCGTCTTGCGCCAGCTGATGCCGGTCTCGCAATACCACATTGCCGATATCCCCGATGCCCAGTCCATCCACCAATACGTCCGCGGCGGCGACCAGACCGCGCGCCACATGCCCCCTGCCCTGCAGGTCAAACTCGATCACGTCGCCCTTTTCCACGACCAGAACATTCTCGGGCTGATAACCGAGCGATTCAGCCAGGCGCCCATGAATGACCAGATGACGATATTCACCATGCACCGGAATAAAATACTTGGGGCGCACCAGTTGAATCATCCATTTTTGCTCTTCCTGGCTCGCATGTCCCGACACGTGCACATCCATAAAGCGGTCGTAGTACACGGTCGCGCCCTCGCGAAACAAATTGTTGAGGGTCTTGTTGACCATCTCTTCGTTGCCGGGAATCGCGCTCGCCGAGAGAATCACCGTATCGCCCTTTTTTAATGTCACTTGCTTGTGCTCGCGATTCCCCATTTTGGTCAGCGCGCTCGCCGGTTCGCCCTGCCCACCCGTACAGACAATCAAAATCTCCGCATCGGAATAGTCGTCCAGTTCATCCGCGCGAATGAACCGATTGGGATCAACTTGCAGATAACCCAGCTCGACCGACATTTTGACATTGTCCTGGATCGAGCGCCCGACGATGCACACGCGACGTTCGAAACGCTGTGCCGCATCAATTGCCTGTTGAATGCGCGAAATATTGGAAGCGAACGTGGCGACAATGATCCGTCCTTCGGCGAGGGCAAAGACTCGCGCAAAAGTGTCGCCGATGATTCGTTCGCTCGGCGTGTGTCCGGGCGAATCCGCGTTCGTGCTGTCGCTCAGCAGCGCCAGCACACCACGCGTGCCAAATTCCGCCAGCTTTGCAAAATCGGTCATTTCGCCATCGGCGGGGTCGGGGTCAAACTTGAAATCGCCCGAGTGGACAATCGTGCCCACCGGCGTGGTCAGCGCCGTGCCGATTCCGTCGGGAATTGAATGGCTCACGTGAAACGTTTCGACGGTAAAAGGTCCCAATTGTAGAGTGTCACGCTCTTTGATGACATTGATGGTTGCATCCCGCACCTTGTGCAGCTTGAGCTTGACCTGGATCAGACCGGCGGTGAGTTTGGTCGCATACAAGGGAACGTTCAGGCGCGGCAAAATATAGGGCAGCGCCCCGATATGGTCTTCGTGTCCGTGCGAGACAATGATCCCCAGCACGCGTTCGCGATTTTCGAGCAGATAGGAAATATCGGGA
>JADZCJ010000008.1 GCA_020851635.1 Anaerolineae bacterium | reverse complement strand
TCGGAGGCGGTTATGTCACGGTGATGGTCCGTGGCGACGTCGGCGCGGTCAAAGCGGCGACGGATGCAGGCGCCGCCGCCGCCAAGCGCGTGGGGGAACTTTTGAGCGTGCACGTGATCCCGCGTCCACACAATGACGTCGAAATGATCCTGCCGACGGGCAAAGGACAATCGGGCGGACGGTCAGGAAGTTAGGGACCCGGACTGACTTGCCATACCGGATACGTATATGCCACTCGTTTCCGCCAGGACGATCTATGAGCGCGCGCGCGCGGGCGGCTATGCAGTGGGTGGCTTTGACGCCGAACATCTGGACATGGTCAAAGCCATCCTCGAAGCTGCCGAGGAAACGCGCTCACCTGTCATTGTTTTTTTGTGGGAGGCAGACATTGCCTCTGCGGGTCAGGGCTATCTCGAAGCCATCGTCAAGCACGCCGCGGCCCAGGCCTCTGTGCCCGTAGCTATTTTCCTCGATCACGGCACAACCTTTCAATCCTGTCTGCAAGCGGTCATGAACGGACATACCGGCGTCATGATTGATGCTTCGCACCTGTCCCTTGACGAAAATATCGCGCGCACGCGCCAAGTCGTGGACGTGTGTCACATGCTCGACGCAATGGTCGAGGGAGAAATCGGCACCGTGCGCCGCACGTTCGAAAAAGTGGGCGACTATGCCGAAGAGACCGTGTTTACCGACCCCGCGCAGGTCGAGAGGTATACACGCGAGAGCGGTGTGGATGCGCTGGCGATCTCGATCGGCACCGAGTCGGGACTGTATGAGGCGCCGCCACAGCTCAGATTTGACCTCCTCGCCGAGATTCGCAAATGCACCGACGTGTATCTCGTCTTGCACGGCGGTTCGGGCACGCCGCCCGATCAGATGCGGCGCGCCGTGGAAGGGGGCGTTTCGGGGTTTCGTTTTGCGACCGAGATGCGCCTCGCCTTTTTCGAGACGGTGGAACGCCGCCGCCGCGAATTGGGGCTTGAAAATCCGGACTCGCGTTTGATTCTCGGACCCGCGCGCAATGCCGCCAAAGAACTGATCAAACAACGCATGGAGCAGATGGGGTGCGCCAACCAGGCGTGCACCGACGGTCTGTGCCCGCCATTCTGTCCGCCGGCGGAAAAACACGCCACAATGACGCCTGCACGAGCAGGGACCCCGAATACCGATGTCCTGGTCGAGTTGTTGACCAAGACTCTGCGTAAAGAACTGAGCGTGTAATGTCGTATCTCGTCGGGATTGATCTGGGGAGCAGCGGCGCCAAGGCGGGTATTTTCGATGCCGATGGCACGCTCCGCGGGTCCGCTCAACAGGAATACCGTTTCGAGCATCCGCAGCCCGCGTGGTCAGAAATTGACCCGCGCGTCGTCTGGGAGGCGGCATGTCAATGCCTGCGCGCGGCGCGGAGCCGGGCGAACATTGATGCGGACGAAATTCGGGGCATCGGGCTTGCAATGATCGGCGAGACGGTGATGGCGCTCGACGACAAAGGGGATGCGATCTATCCCGCCATCGAAGCGGTGGATGGACGCGATGGCGGATACGCACCCCAAATACAGGAATGGCAAGAACGCGTCGGCGCAGAACGCATCTTTGAGATCACCTCGTATCCGCTCAGCTCGCTCGCTTCCGCCAACAAAGTGATGTGGCTGCGCGAAAATCGGCGCGAGGTCCGGCAGAACCTGCGACATGCGGCAACGTTTCAAGATTATGCCCTGCGCCAATTGACCGGAGAATTCGCGATTGACTATTCCATGGCATCGCGGACGATGTTGTTTGACGTTGCCGCCAAGAAATGGTCGCCCGAACTGCTCGCGGTCGCGGGGATTGCGCCCGAACAGCTCTCCCGCCCGTTTCCGGCACATACGGTCGTCGGCGGCTTGAGCGCAGCAGCCGCCGAGGCAACGGGACTGCACAGGGGCATTCCGGTCGTCGCCGGAGCGCATGACCAGGCATGTGCGGCGCTGGGCGTCGGCGCACTGAGCGAAGGGACTGCCATGGATGGCAGCGGCTCGGTCGAAGCTGTAGTCGTGCCGAGCGCGCACCCGATCTCTGATCCCGCGATGATGCGTCTCGGACAGGGGACCCAGTGCGGCGTGACAGGCGAAATTTACCTCGCGCTGGGCTTTCACCTTTCGTCCGGCAGTTTGATTCGCTGGTTCCGCGACCAGATGGCATTTCGCGAACAAGCACAAGCAGACCAAACGGGACAGGATGTGTATGACCTCATCACACAAGCCGCCGCGTCTAGCCCTCCCGGCGCGAACGGCTTGATGATGCTGCCGCACACGCTCGGCAGCGGAACCGGCGCAGCCCCCCCCCTCAATCCTCTCTCACGCGGGACGCTCGTCGGGTTATCGTTGGCGCATACACACGCCGATCTTGCGCGGGCATTTTTCGAAGGTGTCACGCTGGAAACTCGCGTGATTCTCGACTCGCTCGAAAGTTCGGGCATCGCCATCCGCGAACTGCGCGTGACCGGCGGCGGCGCAAAATCCCCGTTCTGGCTCCAGCTCAAAGCAGATATCCTGCGGAAACGAATCGTCGTCCCCGCCGTCACGGAAGCATCTCTCCTGGGCGCGGCGATGCTTGCCGGAGTTGGCGCAGGGACGTATTCAAGTTTGCCCGACGCCGTCGCGCAAGCAGTCCGCCTGTCTTCCGTCTATGAGCCGGATAAAGCCAGGGCAGACCTGTATGATCGTTTGTTTCAAGTGTACCGTCGGATCTATCCAACACAGTTGGCTTTGTTTGACGCGCTGCACCGTTTCGTGAGCGAAACCCGGGAGCAGTCATTTTGACGTGTCGTAACAATAGCAAAAGTCAAGGACCACAATTGTTGTGGAATCCATTCAGTTCCAAAGGAGGAGAGAGAGATGCAAAAGAGGACAAACTTTCGGGCGTTCGCCGTACAAGCCGCAGTGCTTGTGCTCATTGCGCTGGTGATAGGGGCATGTGCGCCCGTGACAGTGCCCACCGCCGCCCCGGCGGCAGCGCAACCCACCGCCGCCACACAACAACCGCGAAAAATCGCCTATGTCGCGTGGAACATGAATAACCCCTGGTCCGTGACACTGCGCGACGCAATCAAAGCAGCTGTCGAAGCGAACGGGGACACATTGGTCGAGTCGGACCCGTCAGGCGACCCGGCAAAGCAAATTCCTCAGATTGAAACCTTTATCGGTCAACAAGTTGACGGCATCATTCTTACACCCACCAGCGCCAGCGCCGTCATTCCCGCCATCGAAGCCGCGGACAAGGCGGGTATTCCGGTCGTCATCGTCGGCGCCGGCGCAGAGCCGGGCGCATGGAAAGCTGCCATTCTGACCGGCAACGTCGAGGGCGGTCATCAGATCGGCGAGTATGTGGTCAAGCGCTTGAACGGCGAGGGCAAAGTGGTCGCCACCAATGTGCCCGGCATTCAGGATGCGGATGAACGGCAAAAAGGTTGGGAAGAGGCGTTCAAAGGCACCAAGATTGAAATTCTGGACTATCAGGTGGGCGGCACCGTGGAATCCGGGACCAAAGCGATGGAAAACTGGCTCCAGAAATATGGTGACGAGATTGACGCCGTGATGGGTATCAACGACCCGACCGCACTGGGCGCGCTCACCGTGATCGAAGAAGCCGGACTGGAAGACAAGATTTTTGTGGTCGGCGTGGATGGTTCCGACGAAGCGATTGCGGCGATGAAAGCTTGTCGTTCGTTTGGCGCAAGCGCGGCGCAGCAACCCGCGCAGATGGGGAAACTCGCCACCGAGACTTTGTACAAGGTCTTTGCGGGAGAACCGGTCGAGAAAGAAGTCCGTATTCCCACCACCGCGATTTTGCGCGAAGACAACTGCAAGGAATGAGCAGTACGATAATTTGATTGACGCAAAAAGAGATTGCAAGGGAATGAGAGATTCATTCCCTTGCATCTCACCGCCTTATGTCAGCACTTCTCGAGGTCAGGAATCTGACCAAGCGTTTTCCGGGTGTCGCCGCGCTCGACAATGTCTCGCTCGCGCTGGCGCCCGGAGAGGTGCACGCGCTGGTTGGAGAAAACGGCGCGGGCAAATCAACACTGGTCAAGATTCTGACCGGAGTGCATGACGCGGATGCGGGAGAGATTCTTTGGAAAGGGGGTGCGGTCCCGGCGCTGACACCGGCGCTGGGGCGCGCGCTCGGCATCAGCGCAATCTATCAAGAGACCAGTCTGATTCCGAATCTGTCGGTAGCGGAAAACATCTTTTTGGGACGCTTGCCCGAGACCGCGCCGACGATTGTGGACTGGGGCGCGCTGCAGCGCAGCGCGCAGGAAATCCTCTCGCAGCTCGGGACGCGCGTTTCGCCGCGCGAACGGGTGAGCGCATTGAACATGATCGAGCAGAGGATGGTCGAAGTTGCTCGCAGTCTCTCGAGCCGTTCGGATTTGATCATAATGGACGAGCCCACGGCGGCGCTGGGCGCAAACGAAATCAGTGTGCTATTCGATACGATCCGACAACTCAAAGCGCGGGGTGTCGCCATTCTGTATATCTCGCACTTTTTGGAAGAAGTATTCCAGGTGGCAGACCGAGTGACCGTATTGCGCGATGGGCGCCGTGTGAACACGGTCAGCACCGCCGAAACGTCCGCGGGCGAGATCGTCTATATGATGGCGGGTCGTCATCTGGACCTCCAAACTCAAATCACCTCAACCCCGCAAGAGCGCGTCTTGCTGCGCGCGGACCGGCTCTCGCGCCAAAACGCTTTTTATGATGTTTCTTTTACGCTCCACGCCGGCGAAATTCTTGGCTTGACGGGTCCGATGAGTTCGGGACGCATGGCGCTGGCGCACGCGTTGTTTGGGATTCAACCCGTGACCGGAGGTGAGATTTTTGTCGGGGGACAAGGGATGTCTCGGATGCAGCCGCGCAAGGCGATGCGCTCGGGCATGGGACTGATTCCGCGTCACCGGCACAAAGAAGGGCTTGTCGTTGATGCCTCGATCACGCGCAACATAAGTTTGCCCAGTCTGGACCGGCTCAGCCGCGCCGGCGTCGTTCAGAGAAAACAAGAGCTGACGCTGGCGCAGACTTTTATCGAGCGATTGGGCATCAAAGCGAAATCGGCGGGGCAGCCGGTGCGCGAGTTAAGCGGCGGCAATCAACAAAAAGTCGTCCTGTCGAAATGGATGGCGATCTCGCCACAGGTGCTCATCCTCGATGAGCCAACGCAGGGGGTGGATGTTGCCTCAAAGGAAGAAATTTATCAGCTGATGGTCGAGCTGGCGGGACAAGGAGTGGGAATCTTGTTTATTTCGTCTGAACCCGGTGAACTAGCGCGCTTTTGCCACCGCGTGATGATCATGCGGCGGGGGCGAATCGTCAAGACGCTAGAACAAGACGAGTTGAACCCGGCACGAATCGTCGAGCAGGTCACCGGCGCGGAAAAGGCCTAGTCGTGTCCGGTCAGGAATTACATCCCGCGCAAGAGCCGACCGCCGCGCGTTCGCTTTGGGCGCGCTGGTTAAACTGGCTTCAACAGCTGGAACCACAGTGGCTGACCTTTGGCGCGCTCGTGCTCTTTTGTTTGATCTTTGCCGCCTTTTCGGAGGCGTTTCTGCGCCCGAGCAATCTGCTGGTCATTGCGCGGCAGAGTTCGATCATTGCCATCATCGCCATTGCCGAGCTGCTCACCCTGCTCGCGGGTGGGATTGACCTGTCGGTCGGTTCGCTCGCCGGTCTGTCGGGGATTGTCACGGCCGGCGTCATGGTCTCGACGGGCAGTCCGGTCCTCGGCGTCCTTGCGGGGATGCTGACCGGCACCCTGTTTGGCACCATCAACGGATTGGTGATCACGCGACTGGGGATTCAGGACATTATTGCCACGCTCGCCATGTTATTTATTGCCCACGGATTGATCTATGCCTACAGCGGGGGCCAGCCGATTTATAAAGGCATTGACGAGGGCTTTTTGTTTATCGGACAAGGTTCCATCGGTCCCATTTCGATGCCCATCATTATCGCGCTGGTCGTAGCCGGCGTGGTCTCGTTGATGTTGAACTTTACCAAGCTCGGACGACAGATTTACGCGGTGGGTGGAAACCGCGATGTGGCGTATGCGTCTGGCATCAACGTCAAACAGACCAAGCTCATTGTCTATATGTTGAGCGGGTTTCTGTGTTCGATTGCGGGCGTGATCGTCACGGCACGGCTGGGGTCGGGACAACCGGCGGCAGGCGACACATTTTTGTTGGATGCCGTTGCGGCGGTGATTCTCGGCGGAGCCAGTTTGTCGGGCGGGGTGGGCACCGTGTCCGGCACGTTGATCGGCGTCGCGATCATCGGTGTATTGAGCAATGGGCTGACGCTTGCGGGTGCGACCTACTATACGCAGGAAATTCTCAAAGGTGTGATGGTGATATTGGCAGTGCTTTTGAATTCTGTGCGCGGATTGAAACGCTGAACACACCGCAAGAGATGCCGCGCAGAGAGAATTGAGACGAGACTCGATTGACCATGACACAAATACCCGAATGCGGGTGCACCGTGGAGTTACCAACAAACATGGCAGGACAAATTGACCAAGCCAAACTGGAAGAGATTGTGCGGCGCGTGCTGGCAGAGATGAATTACACGCCCGCACAAAGGAATTCAAACTCAGCAAGCGGCGGCGTGTCCGGCGGACAGGACGGCATCTTTGCAGACCTTGATAGCGCCGTTGCCGCGGCGCGGCGCGGCTTGCAGCAATTGGAAGCGAGTCCGCTCGAGCTGCGGCGCCGCGCGATCGAGGCGGCGCGCGCGATAGCGGTCCAGAACGCGCGCACGCTGGCGGAGATGGCGCGCGAGGAAACGGGGTTGGGACGGGTGGATTGCAAGACGAACAAGAATCTGCTCGCGGCAACCAAAACACCCGGCACAGAAATACTGGAACCCGTTGCAATGTCAGGCGATCACGGGTTGACCGTCATCGAGCGCGCGCCATTCGGCGTCGTGGCTTCGATCATTCCGACGACCAATCCGACGGCAAGTGTGATCAATAACGCCATCAGCATCGTATCGGCGGGAAATACGGTGGTCTTTAACGCACACCCGCGCTCGAAACGCTGTGCCAATACGACGATTCAGATGTTGAACCGCGCCATCCAGGCGGCAACGGGTCTGACCAACCTGCTCACCGCCATCGCCGAGCCGTCGGTCGAAAGCGCGCAGAGTTTGATGAATCACTCTGACGTGAATCTGCTGGTTGTCACCGGCGGACCCGGGGTTGCCAAGTATGCGATGCAGACGGGCAAGCGGGCGATCTGCGCCGGACCCGGCAACCCGCCCGTCGTGGTGGACGAGAGCGCCGACATTGCCAAAGCGGGACGCGACATTGTTGCCGGATGCTCGTTTGACAATAACCTGCCCTGCACGACCGAAAAAGAGATTTTTGTCGTCGCCCAGGCGGCGGACGAGCTCAAGGCAGCGATGGTCAACAGCGGCGCGTATGAATTGCGCGGCGAGCAGATTCGCCAGTTGGAGCGTGTGATTTTTCGTGAAATGGGCGCGCCGTTCAAGCCCGGCGTCATCAATATGGACTATTTGGGACAGGATGCGACAAAAATCGCCGCGCAAATCGGTTTGAAGCTGGATGATTCGGTGCGCGTACTTTTGATGGAGGTCCCGGCGGAACATTCGCTCGTATGGACGGAACAGATGATGCCGGTCCTGCCGCTCGTGCGGGTGCGGAATGCGGATGAGGCGATTGATATGGCAAAGCGCGCCGAACACGGCTTTCATCATTCGGCGGTGATGCACTCGATGAACCTGCATAACCTGAGCCGCATGGCGCGCGAGATCAACACCGCCATTTTCACAAAGAATGGTCCCAATTTTGCAGGACTGGGGTTTAATGCCGAGGGCTATACCTCGTTTTCCATCGGCACCAAGACCGGCGAAGGGATGACCACAGCGCGCACATTCTCGTGGGAACGCCGCTGTGTGCTCGTAGACCATTTCCGGATTGTTTGAGCACATGGACAAGATACGAGTCGGGCTCGTCGGCTGCGGACAGCAGGCAACCTGGATCATTCACCCGTCGGTGCGGATGATCGAGGCGTATGACATTGTCGCCTGCTGTGACGCGAATATGGCAGCGGCGCAGGCAACGGCAGCGCGTTATGGTATTCCACATGCCTATACGGATTATCAGGCGATGCTGTCGAAGGAACAGATGGACGCGGTGGTGATTGTGACCACGCCCGAGAATCACGCCGAGCTCACCTGTCTTGCGCTGGAAGCGGGCTTGCACGTGATGGTCGAAAAGCCGCCGGTCAAGACCGTCGCCGAAGCGGAACGGGTGATGCAGGTCAGCGCCCGCACGGACAAGCACGTGATGGTCGCATTCATGATGCGCTTTCGCCCCTTCAACGCACAGGTCAAACGGCTCGCCGCAGAGATGGCGGTTCCGCCCGCCTTGTTTCAACTCGCTGTGAATTTTGGACCCGCCCGCTCCAAAGTGTCGGGGTATCCCCCCGAACTGTATCTGCTTTTGAGCGTGGGCGTGCATTATTTTGACCTGATCCGCTTTTTTATGGGCGAGGTCACGCAAATCAGCGCGCACCTGCATTCGTACAGCGAGACACAGGTCATTTACGCGATGCAGCTCGTGTGCGAGCGCGGAGTCACAACATTCAACCTGCACAGCTGCGAGCGGCTCGGGTTTAGCACAAGCGAGAAACTGGGCGGACAGGTGAACGAACGCTATTATCTCGTCGGGCGCGGCGAGTCGTTGTTTCTCGACAACTGCGAACAGTTGACGTGGGTCAAGCCCGACGGCACAGTGGAATTTTATCAACCCAGCCGCCTCGCCCTCTCGTTCCTCGAAGGGCAGGCGTATTATCAAGGTGGCTATTACCAGGAAATGTTGGAATTTGCAGACAGTCTGCGTCAAGGACGAACCCCGTCGGTGACGATTCAAGACGGATTGCGCGCGACGCAGTTGGTCCTGGCTGCGTATGCGAGCGCCAAGCGCGGAGGAGAACCGCTAAATGTCCAGACCTTTGATTACCGAGAACCAGGTGCGTGAAGCATTGGCGCGCGGCGAGACCGCGATACACGTGCAGGGCGACCCGATCATCACCCCACTCGCTGCGACCGCACTGACAGACAACGGGATATACATCGTAAAGACCGGCGACCACGGCGGATTCGCCGGGGCGTCCGAGGGACGCGGCGAATTGTCGCCGGTGTCCGTCAAGGGATATGACACAAAATTCTTGCTCGAGCTGTATGCCACGATGCAGCGGATTCGCGGGTTTGAAACGGCGGTGGGGCTGCTTTTCAAACAACAGCGCATCATCGGCTTTGCCCATCTCTCGATCGGACAAGAAGCTGTGCCGACCGGAGTGTGCGCCGCGCTGGGACCCGAGGATTATCTGACGCTGACACATCGCGGGCACGGGCAGATGGTTGCGCGCGGCGCGCGGCTCGACCAGATGATGGCAGAACTGTATGGCAAGGTGACGGGCAACTGCAAAGGCAAGGGCGGCTCGGTGCATCTGCACGATTTTCAACTGGGCATTCTGGGCGCAAATGGCATCATCGGCGCCAACCTGGTGATTACGTCCGGCGCTGCCATGTCCGCCAAAATGCGAGGCACCAAGCAAGTGGCGGTCGCGTTTTTTGGGGACGGTGTGGTGAACCAGGGAGCGTTTCACGAGGCGCTCAATATCGCCTCGGTGATGAAACTGCCGATTTTGTTTGTCTGTGAAAACAACCAGTACGCCGTGAGCATGTCGGAACGTGATGCCACTGCCGCGGAAAGCATTGCGGCGCGCGGGCGCGCCTATTTGATGCCCGGCGTGACAGTGGACGGACAAAACGCGCTGGCAGTGTATGAGACGACCAAGACAGCGGTTGAACGCGCGCGCCGGGGCGAAGGTCCTTTCCTGATCGAGTGCATGACGTATCGTTCTCGCGGACACTGGGAAGGGGAAACCACCGAACTGCGTCCCGAGTCAGAACGCAAGCAGTGGCAGGAACGCGACCCGATTCAACGACTCGCCCGCGCATTGATCGCCGCCAACCCGGCAACCGAGGACCAACTGCGCCGGATTTCCGACAGTGTGCGCGATGAGGTGGTCGAAGCGGTACGTTTTGCCGAAGAAAGCGCATATCCCCCCCTCGCCGAAGCATTACGCGATGTCTGGTCGGGGGAAATTGCGATTACACAGTAGGGCGGCTGATGAATCGCCCCTACCATGTCGGGAGGTTTGATGCGTGAATTGACTTTTGCCGAGGCAATCAACGAAGCGATACGCGAAGAGATGGAACGAGACCCGAGCGTGTTTGTTCAGGGTGAAGATGTCGGGCGATATGGCGGCGGCTATTATCCCGCGCTCAGGGGCTTGTATGATCAATTTGGTTCCGAGCGGGTGCGCGATTTTCCGATCTCGGAAACGGCGATTGTGGGAACGGCGCTCGGCGCGGCGATCACGGGGCTGCGCCCGGTGGTGGACCTCATGTTTGCCGATTTTGCCTTTGTCTGTTTCGACCAAATCGTCAATCAGATTTCCAAGATTCGATACATGTCGGGCGGGCTTGCAGCCGCGCCCCTCGTCCTGCGCGGGGTTATGGGGGCATACTCGCATCTTGCCGCGCAGCACTCGAACAGTATCGAGGCGCTCTTTTGCCAGTTCCCCGGGCTGGTGGTCACCATTCCGAGCGATTGCCGTAGCGCCAAAGGGCTTTTAAAGTCCGCGATTCGCAGCAATGACCCCGTGATCTTTTTGGAGCACAAGATGCTCTATCTCACCAGCGGGGATGTGCCATCCGATCGTGAATTTTTGCTGCCGCTCGGACGCTCGAATATTGCGCGCGAAGGTCGCGATGTGACGTTGGTGGCGCACGGTTACATGACCCAGTTGGCGCTGCGCGCGGCAGAACAGCTGCAGGCAAACAATATTTCCGCCGAGGTGGTGGATTTGTGGACGCTTGCGCCGCTCGACAAGCGCACAATTCTCGATTCGGTACGCAAGACCGGGCGACTGGTTGCGGTACAGGAATCGTCGGTACTGTGTGGGATTGCGGGCGAGATTGTTGCGACGGTCTGCGAATCCGGTGTCGCGCTCAAAAGCGCACCGCGCCGCGTGACCGGAAAATCAGCGCCGATTCCCTTTAGCCCGCCGTTGGAAGACCATGTGCTGCCGCATCCCGAAGATATCATTCAAGCTGCGCGAACCGTGATGCAGTAGAAATGGCACAAAACTATGACCAATGAAGCTTCCATCCGCCGTGATATTTGCGAAATGGGCAAGCGGCTCTATCAAGCCGACATGATGCCCGGCAGTGACGGCAATCTGTCGGTGATGTTGAATCCGAACGAGGTTTTGATTTCGCCCTCGCGCCTGTGCAAGGGATATATGACTCCGGACGACATTATCAAGATTGACCGCCGCGGGAACAAACTCGGCGGCGCGCTGCCCCCTTCGCTGGAAACGGCGATGCATCTTGCCGCTTATGAAGAGCGCGGTGACATTTGCGCGGTCGTCCACTCCCATCCGCCCATCTGTATCGCATTCACGATTGCGGGGGTTGAACTGCCCCATTCGGTGCTCCCCGAAGTCGAAGTCTTGTTTGGCGGGCGCGTTCCGGTCGCACAGTATGCGACTCCCGGCTCGAGTGATGTTGCCGATTCCATTCGTGGTCCGATTCGCACGCAAAATATCGTTCTTTTGCCGCATCATGGCGCGTTGGCGGTGGGCGTGGACATTTTTCAGGCGGGGATGCGGCTCGAACATGCGGAAGCCGCCGCGCGGATTATTTTCTATGCCCGACAATTGGGCGGGGAGCATACGCTTGCGCCCGCAGCTCTTGCGCCGCTCAAGGCGCTGCACAAGAGACTGGTCGAGACCGAAAAGCAGGTATTTTGCGCGCACTGTCATTCTTATGACAACGATGGGGCTTTGAACGGCACACACGGCTCGGCGCCTGAGCGTCCGAGCGAGAGCGCCGAGGATGAATTGACGCGTGCGGTCCGCACAGCGGTCGAGTCCGTGTTGCGCTCGGGAGTATGAGAATTTTTCAATGCTGCTTGTGCGAATTGTCGGTTCGATTGTAGCGACGCACAAAGACCCCAAGCTTACGGGCGGCAAGCTGTTGATTGGCAAAGAAATTCGCCTCGACGGCTCGACGACGGATACCTATCACGTTGCGATTGACACGGTGGGCGCGGGCGAGGGGGAAGTGTGCGTGGTTGTGCGCGGCAGTTCGGCGCGCCTGACGCCGCTGACGGGCGACAAGCCGGTGGACAGTGCCATCATTGCGATTGTGGATGAAATCGAAATCGGCGGCAGCATTGTTTTTCGCAAGGAGCGTTGATGGAATTCGGGGTCGTCATCGGGACCGTGGTGGCAACGATCAAAGACCCATCCCTGGTGGGCGCGCTGCTGCTGGTGGTCCAGCCCGTCAGTCAAACGGGACAAAAGCGAGGCGCGCCGATCATTGTGGTTGACCCGGACCACAATGCGGGAGTCGGAGACGTGATCATTTTTGTGCACAGCCCCGATGCCTCGATGGCATTCCCCGGCGATCTGTGGGCGCCCATTGATGCGGCGGTGGTTGGGATTGTGGACGAGGCGAACATCGGCGCTGACATTACGCTCTATACGGGACAATCATTTGAACTGGAAGGCGAAACCGCCTTTTGGAAGCTCAAGCAAACGAATTAGCTGCCTCTATTGTGGAAATCGGCAAAGTCATCGGCAATGTAATCTGCACCGTCCGTCACGATTCGTACGACGGCAAGCGAATCCTCATGGTGCAGACGCTCGACCTGAGCGGACGCGCTTGGGGTCCGGTCCGCGTGGCAGTGGATTATGTTGGCGCAGGTCCGGGAGACCTGGTGCTCATTGGCGGCGCGCCCGGGGTTGCGGCGCTGGTCTTTGGGCGCGAAAAGGCGCCGATCCGCGACCTCATCATGGCGATTGTGGACCGGGTTGATGTGCTCGGCGAGCGCGTCATGGGCTTGTATGATGATCTGCCGCGCGAGGATAGCGTCCCGGATTGAGCAACGCTTGCGATCGGGGAGGACAGCATGAGCTATTATGCAGGTCTGGATATTGGGACCAGCGGCTGTAAAGCCGGCATCATTGATGAATCGGGAAACCTGCGCGGGGTTGCAAGCCGCGAATATACGTTCGGCGGCAGCGAGCAGTGGGAAATGCAGGTGGATGCGGACCACATCTGGAAACTCTGTTGTGAAACAATCCGCGAGAGCATCCATGCGTCCGGAATTGCACCCGATGAAATCAAGGTCATTGGGCTTTCGGTCCTGGGCGAAACTTGTTTTCCTGTAGACAAGGACGGCAACCCGATGCTGCCCGCCGTCCACGCGCTGGATGCGCGCGCAAATTATTATGCCGAGTATGTCGAATGGTGGCGCGAGAAATTTGGCGCGCTGCGCGTGTTTCAGGTCACTTCGTACCCGTTGAGTTATCTTCCTTCGGCAATGCGAATGATGTGGGTGCGCGACCATCACCCCGATATTTTCGAGCGCACGCACAAATATTGCACCTTTCAGGATTTTGCCGTTTGGAAATTGACGGGCGCGCCCGCAATGGATTATGCAATGGCATCGCGCACCCTGCTGCTCGACGTCGCGCGGCACGAATGGTCATCCGAGTTTTTGAACGCGCTGGGATTTCCGCGCGAAATTCTCTCCGATTTGCGCGACTCTACCGAGATCGTCGGTCAAGTGACGCGCGCCGCCGCCAAAGCGACGGGATTGAAACAAGGCACCGCGGTTGTGGTCGGCGGCAGCGACCAGCCGATTGTGGGGCTTGCCGTCGGCGCGATTCGCGATGGTGTGGTGATGGACGGCGCCGGTTCTACGGAAGCGATTGCAACCTCGACGCGCACGCCCATTACGAGCGAAGCGATGATGCTCCTCGGCGAGGGGAGCCAATGTCATATCCGCCGGGACTTGTGGCTTGCGATTGGCTTTCACCTCACCTGCGGGCATCTGGTGAAATGGACGCGCAACCAACTGGGACAGTTGGAGATGGAGCAGGAAAAGACAGGCGCGGGCAACGCCTATGACCTGATCACAGCGCAGGCGAATCAATCGCCTCCCGGCGCGAACGGCGTGATGGTCCTGCCGCACTGGCTGGGGTCGGGCACAGGTGTGAACCCGTGTTTGAACCCGGATTCGCGCGGGACGATCCTGGGGCTGACGCTGTCGCGCAGCAAGGCGGATATTTACCGCGCGATTTTTGAAAGCACCTGTTTCGAGGCGCGTCTGATTCTGGAATCCTTTGAAAACTCCGGAATCCCGGTAGGCGAGCTCAAGGTGAGCGGCGGCGGGGCGAAATCGCCTTTTTGGCTGCAGCTCAAGGCGGATATTACAAAAAAGCAAGTGACCGTTCCGGCTGTGACCGAGGCGTCCCTGATGGGCGCGGGCATGCTCGGTGCGACGGGCGTGGGCATTTACAAGAACCTGGAACAGGCGACAGACGCAGTGTGCCGCGACGTGGCACATTATCAGCCGGACGCGCGCACGAGCGAGATTTATGACCGCCACTATGCGCTGTATCGCGAGCTCTATAACACGCTCTTGCCCTTGAACGGCAAGCTTCGCGCGTTGACCGGGGCATAGTCCGAACGAAACGATGATGCAATGGATGCAATAGGCACACCGGCAGCGCCGGCATCAGACATGGCGGGAGCGCAATCCGTGACCCCGACAGATGTTTTGCTGGTCGAGATGAGGGGAATCTCCAAGAGCTTTCCGGGCGTCCGCGCGCTCGACAATGTGGATTTTGAACTGCGCGCGGGCGAGGTGCATTGCCTCCTCGGCGAAAACGGCGCGGGCAAATCCACGCTCATCAAGATTTTGACCGGAGTGTATTCTCCGGATGCGGGCGAGATTCGCATACAGGGACAACGGATTCCTCATCTGACGCCGCATCTCGCACAACAGCGCGGCATTTCGGCGATTTATCAGGATTTTGACCTCGTTCCTTCCCTGTCAATTGCAGAGAATGTGTTTCTCGGGCGCGAACCGCTGACCGCTTATGGGTCGGTCAATCGAGACGAAATGCGCGCGCAGACGCGTGTCCTGTTCGAGGGGCTGGATATCAAAGTCAATCCCGATGCGCTGTTGTCGAGCGTAGGCGTTGGCTTGCAACAGCTCACCGAAATTGTCAAGGCGCTCTCGCGCAACTCGAAAATCGTAATTATGGACGAGCCGACCACCTCGTTGAATCAGGTCGAAGTCCAGCGTCTCTTTGCCGCCGTCCGCGCGCTCAAAGAACAAAACATTGCGGTCGTATATATCTCGCACCGGATGCAAGAAGTCTTTGGCATTGGCGACCGCGCCACCGTGTTGCGGGATGGGCGGATCGTGGGGACAGAAGAGCTCGAGGAGCTGACGACCGAAGACCTCGTCGCCATGATGGTGGGACGCAAGCTCCAGGAACGCTATTACAAGGAAGTGGTTACGCCGGGCGATACGGTGCTCGAGCTCTCGGACATTACCACCGCGGACTATGTGGTGCGCGGCGTCTCGTTTCGACTGCGACGGGGCGAAATTCTCGGGGTGGCAGGGCTGCGTCGTTCGGGTTTCAAAGAGGTCCTGCGGGTAATGGCGGGAGTGGTTCCGCCAAAAACGGGCACGGTAAAAATCAACGACAAACCGGTGTCGCTGCTCACGCCGCGCGATGCCATCGAAGCGGGCATCGGCTATTTGCCCGAAGACCGCAAAACCGAAGGGCTTGTGCTTTCGCTCGCGGTCAAAAACAACATCGTCCTGCCGATTTTGCCCCGGTTGGGACGATGGGGGTTGACGAATGCAGGTCGCGAAAAAGAGACCGCCGGGCATTACGTGCGAGACCTCGAAATACGCACGCCCTCGATGTACCAAGAGACGGAATTTTTGAGCGGAGGCAACCAGCAAAAGGTGATTATGGCGAAATGGCTGGCGAGCCATTCGCAGGTCCTGCTCTTTGACGAACCCACCCAGGGCATTGACGTCGGCGCAAAAATTGAAATGTACAAGCTCATTGCGCGCTTTGTCCGCGAGGGCGGGGCGCTGGTGATGGTGTCGTCCGAAATCGCCGAATTGATGAGCATATGTGACCGCATCCTTGTGATGCGTGACGGCAAGATTGCCGGCGAGTTTGAGCCCGGCACGACAACCGAAGAGCAAGTCCTGCAGGTTGTGGCATCGAGCACGGATACAACGCATGAATGAGCAAGCCAATAACGCGACGCGCGGCGGATTGACCTCGACCGAAGGGGTTTCCAGGCATCCGGTGATAGAGTTCATTACGCGATTCGTACGGACCCAGGGCATGCTTTTGGTGCTCTTGCTTTTGATCCTTGTATTGTCACTCCTTCACCCGCGCTTTTTCAGTCCGCGCAATTTGACAAATATCGCCCTCCAGTCGTCTGTGACGGCAATCGTGGCGATGGGTGTGACCTATGTATTGATTTCCGGCGGAATTGATTTGTCTGTCGGCTCGGTCGTCGGCTTGTCAGCGGTCTTGTTGGCGGGGCTGACTCAGTTCAGCGGGTGGTCCGAATGGTCGGCGCTCCTCGTCGCCCTATCGGTGGGGCTGGTGTTTGGCACAATCAACGGTCTCATTATTACGCGCCTCAAGGTAGATTCGATTGTAGTGACGCTGGGGACGTGGTATATCGCGAGGGGATTGGTGCAGCTATACGTGGGCGACAAAACGCCGACAACACCGCCGTTCACAGAGTTTCTGGGTTCGGGGCGCGTATATGACATACCCATGCCGATTCTCATCGCCGTGGGCTTTTGGATCGTTTCGCATTTCATACTCACACGGACAAATCTGGGGCGCTATTGTTTTGCGATCGGGGGCAACGAAAAGGCGGCGCGCTTGAGCGGGGTCAACGTGGAGCGTTACCGCACGATCTTTTTCATCATGTGCGGGCTATACGCTTCGATGGCAGCGATTGTCATGACCGGGCGCTTGTTTGCGGTCGAAGCAGGGGCAGGCGGTGGGTTGGAATTTGCCGCTCCGGCAGCGGCAGTGGTCGGCGGGACGAGTTTGTATGGCGGACGGGGCAGCATGTCGAATGCGGTCGTCGGCGCGCTGATCATGGGCGTGATTGCGAACGGATTGAACCTGTTGACGACAAGTTTCTACTGGCAGCAAGTCGCCGTGGGAGCGGTGATCATTCTTGCCGTTTCGGTGGACACTCTGCGCCGCCGCCGCACAACCTGAGCAGAGATTGATGAACATGAACGCATTGCGAACAAATTCGCGCTGGACCCGCGCGCGGCGCTGGCTGAGCGACATGTGGATTCTGTGGGTGCTGATTGGACTCATGGTCGTCATGAGTTTTCTCTCGCCCGTTTTTCTCACCGCCGAGAACCTGCTCGAAAACGTCGCGCGCCCAGCTTCGATTGTCGCCATCATCACGATCGGGATGACCTTTGTGATTACTTCGCGCGGACTGGACCTGTCGGTTGGCTCGAATGCCGCGCTTTCGAGCACCATCGGCATTCTCGCCGTCGAGGCGCTGCATCTGCCCGTGCCGCTCGGCATCGTCCTCTCCCTGATCGTAGGTCTCTCGTTCGGTCTGGTCAATGCATTTTTTATCACCAAGATTCGCGTGGCGCCATTCATTGTCACGCTCGGCATGCTCTCGATTGGGCGGGGCTTGACGCTGGCGGTTTCGGGCACGAGTTTTACTTATGGCTTGCCGGACAGTTATCGTGATTGGGGCAGAGGGAGCATTCTGGGCTTGCCGACGCCTTTTGTCATTCTGATTGTCCTCTGGATCGTCGGCGTCTATTTGTATTCGTACACCCGCATCGGCTTGTATGCGCGTTCGCTCGGCAGCAATGAAAGTTCGACGCGGCGCGCGGGGATCAACGGCGATGCGTACAAGACTTTATATTATGCCTTTATTGGCGTGCTGGCTGCGCTGGCAGGGGTGTTGTGGTCGGCGCGCGCCAACACTATTTCGGTGACCACGGGGATCGGGACCGAGCTGGATGTGATTGCGGCAGTTATCATCGGGGGCACAAGCTTGTTTGGGGGCGCCGGCTCGGTGACCGGCAGTATTCTGGGCGCGTTTGCGCTCGTGGTGTTGACAAATGGACTGCAGCTTTTCGGAATCAATACACTGGTACAGCGGATTGTCATTGGCGTCGTCATCATTGTTGCGCTGGCGGTGGGCAAGGTGCGAAGTGACCGCCTCACGCAACAGCGGGGCGCGGAAGCGGCGCGGATGGCGAGCAGTGTCGGGTAGAGGAGGTGCCAAGCGGAAAAAATTTCGAGTTAACGCTACACAGGACCGGGAGTTCCGCGCGACCACGCATAAAGAGTCTTGCGGATATCAAAAGTACAATCGTGTCGTGTTTACACGTTCGACAATGGAGGAGAGTCCAATGAAGAATATACGCGTTTATTCACCCGTGCTGTGGGCAGCGATTGTGATCACGGTTGTCGCACTCGCAGTCATCGGCTGCGCCACCCCACCCGCTGGGGCGCCTCAGGTCGTCCGCGAGACCGTGGTGGTCCCGCAAACCGTTGTGATCCCCGCTGAACCGGCTGCAAAATCGGGGCCCATCGTCGTCGGCTATTCGCCGCCAACCCTGGAAATGACAGACTTTTACAAGTTTGGCGAACTGGGGCTGCAGCAAAAAGCAAAGGAATTGGGGGAGAACCTGGTCGTCATAACCAAAGCGCCATCAAGTCACCAGGCAGCTGAAGACCAACTGCGGATCGTCGAGGATTTCATCACGCTCGGCGTGGATTACATCTGGATCGTGCCGATTTCAGCTGAAGCCGCGCCGCCCATGGTGAAAGCGGCAAACGAGGCGGGGATTCCGATCATTGTCTCGCACAGTCTCGAACCGATTGAAGGTGTGGACGTGACCGCATATGTGGGCACCGATTTCAAAGAAACAGGCACACTGGTCGGCGAATGGGTCTGTGATTTTGTAAAGGGCGAAGGCACGGTCGCGATCCTGCAAGGCGATCCGGGTTTCTATAACGATGCGCGCGTCGGCACTGCGATTGATGTCCTGAAATCCAAGTGTCCCAATGTCAAGGTCATCACCGGCGAATATACGCAGTGGGATACACAAAAGGCGCTCAACAGCACCTCGGCGCTGCTCAACGCCAATCCTGACATCAAATTGATCTATGCGCCGGCCGCGCCGCTGACGCTGGGTGTCGTCGAAGCCGTCGAAAAAGCGGGCTTGACCGGCAAGGTCGCCGTCGTGGATTATGACCTGATCCCGGCAACCATCAAACTCGCCAAAGAAGGCAAGGTCGTTGCGGGTCTGGGCTTGCGTCCATGGGTCTATGGCGAGGAGACCGCTCAGGTCATCAAAGATTTGCAAGACGGAAAACAAATTGAAAAGGTTCACAATGTTCCGGGAAAAATGTCCACTGCCGCAGAGATAGACAGCGCATATCCGGAATGGTATATCAATTACGGACAATAAACGCGTCATCGGACGCGCAGGCAAGAATAACCCGGCACAGTTCGTCTACCGGGCACACCGGTAGGCGACCGTGCCGGAACGATTTGAATCAAGCATCAATGATGCAAACAGCAAGGAGAGCAAAAGGATATGCCAACACCTGACATGATTGCACTGGGCATGGTCGAAACCAAGGGACTCGTCGGCGCGATCGAAGCGGCGGACGCGATGGTCAAAGCCGCCAACGTCACGTTGATCGGTTCGGAATATATCGGAGGCGGTTATGTCACGGTGATGGTCCGTGGCGACGTCGGCGCGGTCAAAGCGGCGACGGATGCAGGCGCCGCCGCCGCCAAGCGCGTGG
Source organism: Anaerolineae bacterium (assembly GCA_020851635.1). Classification (GTDB taxonomy): domain Bacteria; phylum Chloroflexota; class Anaerolineae; order UBA4142; family SHND01; genus SHND01. The sequence goes on along the minus strand of JADZCJ010000008.1, from coordinate 16 downwards.
GGGAACTTTTGAGCGT
>JADZCJ010000007.1 GCA_020851635.1 Anaerolineae bacterium | reverse complement strand
TTTGCGTCCGCTGGGGGCGAGCGGCGCGATCGAAACATGTCCAATCAAGGCAAATCGGTCCTGTCATATGGATTTGACCGCAAATTATACCCGTTTCAGGGCAAAGTAACGTTGTAGTACTAGATTGAACAGGAATTTGCTCTAGAACGATGCAGCCGATCAGACGCTTGAGCTTGCGACAGCACGGTCGCGCGGTCAGGATGATTTCATTCGCACAGCGAGCGCAAACCGTTCTATAATACGATCATTCATCCATCCTCAGCGGAGGCGCGAATGTTCACCGGTAAACAACTCTTGAGCAAGCAGTTGATCTCGATGACTGACGGCAAGAAAATTGGCGAGATCAAGGACCTCTATTTTGACGAAAAACTGACCAAAATTGTGGGCATCTATCTCGGTTCAGAAGGACTGATCAACAAAAAGCATTTTGCGATGGACCGCAGCAATGTACAGGTGCTTGGTATCGACGCGTGGCTCGTCACCTCGAGCGATGTGATGGTGCCTGCGGAATCGCTCCCCGACGCGGAGCGTTTGATTCATTATTCGGCTTTGCGCGGACGCGAAATCATGACCGAGGGCGGAACCAAAATCGGCGCCGTCGAAGATGTATTGTTCGATACAGACGGAGCGATTATCGCTTTTGGGTTGGGCAGGATTGTGGTGCAGGGACCGCTCGCGGAGCGCAAAGTCATTGCGCGCGAGGCGATTTCGACGATTGGTGGGGTGGGGAGCGCAATGACGGCAAATATGGCATTAGCGGAGACGACATTGGTGCCGGGATAGGAATGGGTTATCTTTATGTACCTGCGCGGATGATTCAAGGAGCATCATGGCATTAGCACAACCCGATTTGCAGTTGAATCAGGCAATCAAGGACCATACCTGGCTGCATTTCACGCAGATGAAGAACGTGATAGACGATCCGTCGCCGATGGTGATTGCGCGCGGCGAAGGATCAACGGTATGGGACACGCGCGGCAAGGCGTATATTGATGGTTTAGCCGGACTCTTTTGTGTGAATGTGGGATATGGGCGGCAGGAAATTATTGATGCCATCACAGAGCAGCTGCACAAGATTTCGTATGTAAGCCCCTTTTCGTATCCGAATGAACCGGCAATCGAACTGGCGGCGAAACTGGCGAGCATGTCGCCCGTGGGCAAGGACGCGCGCGTCTTTTTTGTGACGGGCGGGAGCGAAGCGGTCGAGTCGGCGCTCAAGATCGCAAAACAGTACCAGCGACTGCGCGGGTTTGAGGGACGTTACAAGACGATTTCACGGCGGAGCGCGTATCATGGAACAACGATGGGGGCGTTATCGGTGGGCGGGCTGACGGGGATTCGCAAGGCGTACGAGCCGCTGGTCCCCGGCGCGCGACATGTGCCGATTCCGCATCGCTATCGCTGTGATTACTGTGCGGCGATGCAGGATTGTTCGGGGCAGTGCACCCGCGAGATAGAGAACCTGATAGAGTTTGAGGACCCCGCGACAATTGCCGCGACGATCATGGAGCCGGTACAAAATTCGGGCGGGTGCATCGTTCCGCCCATGACATATTATCCCGAAGTGAGACGGTTGACGCGCGAGAACGGGATTGTGATGATCATGGACGAGGTCATTTGCGGGTTCGGACGCACGGGCAAGATGTTTGGGACGGAGCATTGGGGCGTGCAGCCGGACATGATGACGCTCGCCAAAGGTTTGACCAGCGCCTATTACCCATTGGGGGCTGTGATAATCTCGAAGGAAATCGCGGACACATTCATCGGCGCAGAATCGCAAAAGCTCCTGCACGGAATTACGTTTGGCGGGCATCCGGTGGCAGCGGCCGCGGCGCTGGCGAACCTTGCGATTATCGAGCGCGAGCATTTGGTCGAACAGGCGGCGGAAAAAGGCGAATATTTGAAGGCGGAATTGCACAAGGCGCTCGACCATCATCCGAGCATCGGAGATATTCGCGGGGCAGGGTTGTTTGTGGGGTTGGAATTTGTGACGGACAAGGAAACGCGTCAGCCGATGGAAGGTGGTCCGATGATGGGTTGGCTGTCCGACCAGCTGCTGGCGCGCGGGTTGATTTGTCGGTGTGACGATCGACTCGACCCGGTGATTCAGCTTTCGCCGCCGCTGGTGATCACAAAAGAGGAAATTGATCGGATCGTCGCGACGATTCAAGAGGTCGTCGGAGCGTTGGAAGAAGAGCTGCACATGTAAGGGTGTGGTCCCCTCTTCCGGTTTCGAGGAGGGAATAGTAGGAAAAAGGAGAAAGGTTCATGTCGAGTCCCTCGAAAATTCATCCCAATCTCGAAGAACTGCTCGCATCCCCCGAAATCTCGGCGGCCTCGCGCGGGGGCGCGCAACCGGAAATTCGCATCATCGTCCAACATAAACCGTTTCAAGAGACGCGCGCCGCGGCATCCGCGCTGGGCACGACTACTACTCTGACATTTTCGAAACTCATTCCCGGTTCGGCGATGATCGCGACGCCGAACGCGATTCGGGTGCTCGCGCAGCGTCCCGATGTTCAGATGATCTGGCTGGATGAGGAGGTTCACACGCTGCTCGATGTATCGGTCCCGTTAATCGAAACGCCGCCGGTTTGGGCGGAGGGGTTTACGGGCAAGGGGGTTGTGGTTGGGATTGTGGACACCGGCATTGACCACCAGCATCCCGATCTGACAGGTCGCATCAAGGCATCCAAAGATTTTACGGGTGAAGGTGACCTCGACAACAACGGACACGGCACACATGTTGCAAGCATCATCGGCGGCACGGGCGCGGCGAGCCAAAACAAATATCGCGGTGTCGCGTACGAGTGCGATTACGCAATTGCCAAAGTGCTGCGCGGCAACGGCGGCGGGTTGATGAGCGATGTGATTGCGGGGATGGAGTTTTGCATTGACCAGGGCGCGCAGGTGCTCAATTTGTCTCTCGGCGGCGGGACGGCGAATGACGGGACAGATGCGATTTCTGTCGCGTGTGACAATGCCGTTGACGCGGGGGTGGTGGTTTGCGTGGCAGCCGGCAATTCGGGACCGGGCGCCAAGACGGTGGGTTCGCCCGCCTGTGCGCGCAAGGTGATTACGATTGGCGCGACCGACAAACAGGATGGGATTGCGAATTATTCGTCGCGCGGTCCCACCTCGGATGGTCGTCCCAAGCCCGATGTGTGTTTCCCCGGTTCGAGCATTACGGCGGCACGCGCCAAGGGCACGGCGATGGGGATTCCGTTCAATGATTTTTATACGACCGCCTCGGGCACTTCGATGGCGACGCCCCATGCTGCCGGAACCTGTGCGCTGTTGCTGCAAAAGGCGCCTGCGCTCAAGCCCTCTGAAATCAAAGACGCGTTCATGGCGCACACCAAGAATCTGGGTTTGGATGAAAATACCCAAGGCAAGGGACGCGTAATTGTGCTCAAAGTGTTCCAAGCGCTCGCCGCGCCCCCACCGACGCCCGAACCCGAGCCGCCGACGCCCGAACCCGAGCCCGAACCGCCAACGCCGGTCCCGCCCGAGCCGCCTCCAACCGGCGGCGGCTGTCTTGCGTTGATCAAGAGTTTTCTGAGTGGATGATACTGACCGAAAAAATTCGCAACGTCACAGGCGTTGCGAATTTTTTTCGGTCCTTTAGTTTCCACTCGCGGTGTGCATGGGGGTCGGCATTTGGTAATAGCGTTTGAGGACCTCTTCGGCGGGTTTGCCGTGAGGTGTATAGTCAAGGTTGTCCGGACCTCCCTGGTCGGGGTCGGGAAGCCAGTTCCAGATAAACATGCCGCGGAACCATTTTCGCTCGGGATGGTACCACCACATGTCAAACAAACCTTCATACAACATAGCTTGTTCCTCGGTGTCAATTGCTCCGTCGCGCTGCCAGTTCCAGGGCCAGACACTCGCCAAATCCATGCTCGGATAACCGACTTCGGTAAAGATGATGGGTTGATTTGGAAAAAGCTGGTGCAGCTTGGTGAGCTGTCGAACGGGCAATGCCCAGCCCTCCCGGATCTGGCGCTCGTTCGGGGTGCGATAGTTGGTGAGGTGATAGAACACGTTTACACCGATAAAATCCAGGTCATCCCAAAACTGCACCCGAGTCTCTTCGCCGCTGTGGTTTGCCGAATAGGTGAGCAGACCCGTGTATTCCTGGCGCACGCCGCCGATCAGCGCGCGCCAATCTGCCGTTCTTGTGGTCGCCCCGACGAGTTCGGTGCCGACCGAAAATTCCTCGACACCGTGTGTCTGGGCAAACCGGGCATAGTGCATGATAAAGGCGCGGTACGAGTCAAACCACGCCTCCCACTCGGGTTCGGTCTCGAACTTGATCTCGCCGCGCCAGTGAGCGTCGTCGTGACTAAAATTGACTTGCGGTTTGAGAAGCACCTTGACACCGTGGGCATGGGCATAGTCAATCACGTATGCCAAATCCTCATCGGACGGCGTGTTGTCTGCGCGATAGATGCGCGTTGAAAGACGGTCGAGTTGGTACCAGGTGACGAGGAGACTGATATAGTTTGCGCCGGTTCCGAAAAGCTCATCGAGCGCTTGCCGCGATTTTTCGGAACGATACTCGTCGCGGTTCACGGCGACATAAGCGATGCCGCGATGGTATTCGTTCAGGGCGGCAAGATCATGCACAGGGGTGTTGCGAGGCACCGGGGTCGGATTCGGTGGGCGAGGACGAACAGTTGGACGCGCAAATTCCACGTTTACTTTGTCTGGAACGTCGGTGGGAGGGATGGGTGCGGGGGACGGCGTTGGCGATGGTGTATTGGTGGGGGCATACTGCGGCGCGGCAGGGAGAGCGGATTGTTCGCGGGGCGGGGCGACATTGGCGCACGCGATGAGGGATACAAGGGCGAGAAAAAGAACAAGGCAAAGTGGACGTGACGAGCGCATCTGGCTGGGTTGTTTTGTAGCATAAAGGTGGGGTGAGGTCAAAGTAGGCGAATGGCGTTTGGCGCGGGCAGGTTGACAAACGTTGTGGGGGATTATACAATCGCGTCATCCACAGGGTCGAAAGCCATTTTTCTTTCGATGGAGGATTGACGCTATGGCAGCGGTCCGTTACGATCATGTAACAAAACAATTTAGTGAGACGGTCAAGGCAGTAAACGACCTGACACTCGACATCAAGGACAAGGAATTCCTCGTCCTGGTCGGTCCGTCGGGGTGCGGCAAAACGACCGCGCTGCGCCTTTTGGCGGGGCTGGAAGACATCACTTCCGGGACAATCAGCATCGGAGACCGCGTGGTCAACGATGTAGCGCCCAAAGATCGCGATATCGCGATGGTGTTTCAATCCTATGCGCTGTATCCGCACATGTCGGTTTATGACAATATGGCGTTCGGTCTGAAACTGCGGAAAATGTCCAAGACGGACATTGACAAGCGCGTCAAGGAAGCAGCCGGCATTCTGGGCATCGCCCATCTGCTGGACCGCAAACCAAAGCAGCTTTCAGGCGGTCAGCGGCAACGCGTGGCTGTGGGGCGCGCGATCGTGCGTGAACCCAAAGTCTTTTTGTTTGACGAACCTCTTTCGAACCTTGACGCAAAACTGCGTGTAGAAACCCGCGCGGGCATTTCAAAGCTGCACCAACGGCTCGGGACGACGTTCATTTATGTCACGCACGACCAGGTGGAAGCTCTGACGATGGCGACCCGGATCGCCGTGATGAAGGATGGGATCTTGCAGCAGATCGGCACGCCGGGTGAATTGTACGACAGCCCAACGAATCAGTTCGTCGCCGGCTTTATCGGCAGCCCTTCCATGAACTTTTTCGATGCCACGCTCAAAGGGTCAAACGGCAAGATGGTCTTTGATACGGGCACGTTCCAACTGCCTGTGCCTCAAGATACTGCCGATGTGCTCGCCAAGCGCAACGACGAGAAATATGTCGTAGGCATCCGCCCCGAAGATATTCACGACGCGGCGTACGAGGCGCCCGGGATTGACAGTTCCAAAGTGGAAGCCAAAGTGGACGTGGTCGAGCCGATGGGCGCGGAAATCTATTTGAACCTGATCAGCGGGAACAACACATTTGTTGCGCGCGTTGATCCGCGCAGCACCGCGCGCGCGGGCAATGATGTGGGACTCTCTTTTGATGTGAACAAGGTCCACATTTTTGACAAAAAGACAGAAGCGGCGATTCGATAAATTAAACCGAAACCTGCGAGGGCAGAGTGCGACCCAGTCGGCGCGCCCTCGCAGGTTTTTCATTGTACGCGATGAATGTTCGAACCGCACAAGCGCGTGATCTGGATGCCTGTCTCGCTCTCGATGAATCATACGAGACCGAATACGTCTGGCAGATGGATACGGCGCGCGCAAACGGCGCCATCCAACTTGGTTTTCGTGTAACCCGACTGCCGCGCGCGATGCGCGTGGTGGTCCACTCGTCGCAGGACGCGCTGGCGGACCATTTTGAGCAGGGCGCGTGCGTGTTGGTAGCCGAAGAGCTGCCTCGTGTGATAGGGTATATTGATGTTACGCCGGATATCGCGCAGCGTGTGTGTTGGATTCAGGCACTCGTTGTGGCTGCGGATATGCGGCGTCAAAAGGTGGGCACCCAACTGCTGCGCGAGGCGATGGTGTGGGCGCGCGAGCAAAAGTTGCGGGCGGTGATGGCAAGTGTGGCGACCAAAAATTATCCTGCGCTCGCATTTTTGCAAAAACACGGCTTGACGTTTTGCGGTTTCAATGACCAGTATTATCATAATCGCGATATTGCTCTCTTTTTCGCGTGCAATTTGCGGTAAGTGAGACGCATCATCATGCGTCTCTACAAATAAATCCACAGGTGATGCTCTGAATTGAACATGCTCTTTATTTACCTTTTGCCACTCGCTGTGCTGCTGCTTGCGGCGGGCGCGGTGGAAGAGCGGCGGACAGCGCGTGCCGCAACCGTGGCGCTGGTCTCGTTTGCGCTGGTGATGCTCGTTTATGGCGCGGCGGGCTTTGGTTTTCAATTTGGAGGTGTCGGGCTGATCAATGATGCAGAGGGGCTCGAAGCGCTGGTCCGCGAATGGTCGCCATTGGACAGGGCGCTCGGACCCGGCTGGGGCATTCTCGGTCTGGACGCGTTTGGTATTAACGCACTGCATGTCAATCAAGATATCACCAATTTGTATTTGTATCATGCCGCGCTGGCGGCGACGGCGGTGATGATGCCGGTCCTCGCGCTGGCGGCGCGCGTGCGTTCGCGCGTGCTGGTTCTTGGCGCCGCGCTGCTGGGAATCTTTTTTTACCCAATGTCCGCCAATTGGGTATGGGGCGGGGGTTGGCTCCAGCAGTTTGGTTTGACATCGGCGCTTGGGCACGGCATGGTGGACTTTGCCGGGAGCGGAGTGGTCTTTATGTTTGGCGGGTTGGCAACACTTGGCGCGCTGCTCGGTTATGGCGCGCGGAGTCACAAGAGTGTTACGACTTCCGCGAATAATCCCGAGTTTCCGTCGGCGCATCTGCCGCTGTTTATGATTCTGGCGGCATTCTTGTTTTTTATTGGCATGGGCGTGCTCGTTTTTGGCGATCCGTTCCGGGCGCAGGACTTGGGCGCGAGCCAGATTCAGCTGAATCTCATGAACGCGGCGATGGCGGGTCTTGTGGTGGCGACGTTGTATGGCTGGTTTGTTTCGGGCGAACCGCTGGCAATGCTGGCGGCGCGCGGCGCGGTGGCGGGCGTTGTCGCCGTTGCGGCGTCTCTACCCTTTATTCCCGCATGGGCGGCTCTGATCATTGGCGGGGTGGCGGGCTTGCTCTTGCCGCTCACGACCTATGCCGTCGAACGGTGGATTCGCGCGGATGATCGGGCGCTGCTTGTTCCAACGTTTGGTGTGGCAGGACTGTGGGGGCTGATCGCGCTGGCGATTTTTGCGGACGGCACATATGGCGTCGGCTGGAACAAGACGGGGATGGGTCAATATCTTGGGGTGACAGGGCAGGGGGTGACGGGGATTCTGGCGCAAGCAGGTTTCGTGCCCGATTCACCCGGACAAATGGAAGCGCAATTCTTTGGTGTGGTCGCAATCGGGCTGCTCGCGTTTCTTTCTTCGTTTGCGGTCTTTTTTACCCTGCGGCGGATTGGCGACGAGCCGGAGGGCACATAACAGGATGTGAGAATCCGATGGCGTGCGCGCCGTTGGCAATATGTGATAGGCGAATTGCGATTCAGGCGAACGCGCCTTTGATGATGTCGGGGACGTTGGTGATAATGGCGTTGACGCCGAGCTGCGAGAGGCGGATGGCTTGACGTGGATCATCCACCGTCCAGGTGTTGACCGTGAGGCGTTTGGAATTCGCCCACTGCATGTAGCGTTCATCAATCATCGGATATTCGGGGTGCATGGCTTGGGGACCGGCGAGAAAGCGGAACCAGGCGTTGCGAAAGTAAATCGGGAGCGAATTGTCATACAACAACCCGCGCGGGATGCGCGGGTTTATTTTTCGCGCCCGGTAGAGCGAAAGGGGGTTGAACGAGGAAAGCAGGATGCGATCCTGCACCCCAAAACGCGCGATGACATTCAACACCTCGCGCTCGAGCGCGGTTGGGCGAACGCGTTCGGTCTTGAGTTCCACATTGATCAGACAGGGACGCGCGCGTCCGGAGGGCTTGAGCCAATCGCTCAGGGCATCGAATACTTGTGCGAGGGTCGGAATCTGTTCGCCGCGGAATCGCTCATCCTGCCATGATCCGGCATCGAGCCGCGCGATCTCGCCTATGGTCATTTCCGTGACAGTGCCCTGTCCATCGGCGGTACGATTTACCGTCTCGTCATGGATGACGACGGGCACCATGTCGCGGGTGAGTTGAACATCGAGTTCGATGCCGTCCGCGCCCATTTCGCGGGCAAGGCGAAACGCAGCCAGCGTATTTTCGGGGGCATAGGCGGAGGCGCCGCGATGGGCGAGGACGAGAGACATGGAGATTGGGGGCTAGAGGTTGGCGCGGTGCGGTTCGCGATTGATCACGGGCGGGCAGGATTTTGTGAATTTCACCAAATCGCTGACGAGTTGTGGCTCGGTTTGGGCGAGGGCGTCAAAGAGCAGACCGGCGTGACCCGCACCTTTATACACCCGAAGCGTTGACGGCGCACCGAGCGCGTAGAGCGCCGAATGGAGGTCCTGGCTCACCGCGGGTGGAACGGTTTTGTCGGCAGAGCCATGAATGAGCAGGATGGGCATCGTGTCGCCTCGGACGAACGAACGGGGGGAGCCGCGCTCGAAATTGATTTGCCCGTTGAAAAAGTCAAGCAAGAGTCTGATGTTGCGGCGCTTGACCGTTCGTTCGTATTCGACCTGGACGGGAATCGAATAGGGTCCTGCAATTCCATACCAGCCGCAGATTTCGGCGGGCGAGCGGTTTAGCTCGTTCAGATAGGTGGCGTCGAGCGCGACCAACCCTGTGAGATGCGCGCCCGCGGATTGCCCTCCGAGAATGACGCGGTCCGGGTCGCCGCCGTATCGGGCAATATTCTCGCGCGTCCATTGAAACGCACGCGCGATTTCATGCGCTTGATCAAAGGCGTGGGCGTCGGGATAGAGCGTATAGCCGGGAATGACAACAACAATGTTTTTGCGCACGAGACGCTGGGCGACGGACGCGTAAAGTTCCTTGCTGCCCGTGGACCATCCACCGCCGTGCACCCATATTACGACGGGATGCGGACCATCAGAATATGGTCTGTAAATATCGAGTTTTTGGGCGGGGAGATAACCATAGGGGATGTTTTTGATAATGCCCCGATATCGCGCATAGAAACGATCGGCGACCATTTTTGCATGGAGCAGCCGAACATTGAACGCAATTGCTTCTCTGTGATAAAAGGCGAGACCGCCAAGGACGAGCGAGACGGAAATGCCGCCGGCAAACCGGGTCAGGGAAACAGATGGTCGAATGCGAGCTGACGTTATCATGACATGGTCTCCTATCGGCCGCTCAGGCGATTATAGGGCGGCAGGCACATCTTTGTTTAGCATTCGCGCAAAATCAGCCCGGATGGACCGTTCCAACTCGGCTTTATCGGCGTCCGACAAGAGCGAGGCGCGGACCGCGTTCATGGTGAGCTTTTCAAGCAGGAACTTGCCCCAATCAAAGGTTTCCGCGCAAATAATGAATTCGTTCGTGAGAGTGGTATTGAACATGGGCGGGTCGTCCGAGTTTAGTGTGACATACAATCCACGTTCGAGCATGGTCTGAATTGGGTGCTGGGCGATGGATGGCGCCACATTCAAGCAGACGTTGCTTGTGGGCGACACTTCGAGCGGGATTTGATGCTCACGCAGATACTCGACCAACGATTCATCATCGAGACAGCGGACGCCGTGACCGATGCGCCGCGAGTTGGCAACGCGCAAGGCGCTCCAGATACTGTCCGCGCCTCCGGTTTCGCCCGCATGAAGGATGCAGGGGATACCTGCCGCATTTACGAGAGCAAAAGCGTCTTGAAATTTTTCGGGCGGATGTCCCAGTTCGTAACCGCCGAGACCCAATGCGCAGACACCGTTGCCGTAATGCTTGACGACCTGTTCTGCCGTCACCATGCCGATTTCCGGCGTCACTTCGCGAGCAATATCAACGATGAGGTTCATGGAAACGCCCAAAGTTTGTTCTGCCCAGCGGCGCGCGCGGTTTAATGCGGCGAATTGGTCGTCAAACGAAATGCCGCAATGCTGAAAGATGGTATAGGCGGTATAGGTCGGCTCGGAATAGCGGATATTCTGGTCTGCCTGTCCCTCCAGGAATTCGCGCGCGATCAGTTCCAGATCGTCCGCCGTTCTGATGCAGGACGAAAGCTTGACATAGATTTCCACAAAGTGGGGGAAATCACGAAAGACATACCATTGACGCAGGTCCTCGACATTGTCATAGGGTAGGGGGACATTGTTGCGGCGAGAGAGCTGCAGCAGGGTTTCGGGACGAATCGCGCCCTCGAGATGGACATGCAGCTCGACCTTGGGCATGGCGCGAATAAAGGCGGCGAGTTCGGGCGTCATTTTGGTTGTCGTCATGCCCTAAGCCCGACCAAAATGTCACTGTTGGGGTGCATGCCCTGAACGGTCATGCGCGAAACGCGCTCGCCCGGATCGAGAATACCCTGCGCTTTTTGGATGTCCATAAATGAACTTGCCACATCATAGGTGCGGAGCCAACCGGCGCGCGCCTGACAAAACAAGTCCAGGTCGAAATTCACTTCTTCGGGTGCCGCGCCGTCTCGAATTTGCAGGGTCGGAAAGTATAACAAGTTCGGATTGCGTGTGGGGAACTCGAGCGCGAGGGGGGAGCGCAGAGGCGTCCGGGCGCGGATCTTGAAAACGGCAAAGCCGAAATCGTGATACTCGGGCAGTTGGTCCCATGTGGTCTGAGGGATTCGAAAGTGCGCTTCGAGTTCTGAAAAAGCGGCGGCGGAGGGGAGGAAAGCGGCCTCGGCGCGCGCATCGTCACGGGTTTTGCCCCTGACGGCAGGCACGCCGCGGGTATAGGGAAAGCCCTTTTCGATATCCAGAAAAAAATCCCGGTAATTGACCAGATCAATAAAACGAACGGCGTCGCGCGCCGTATTGGGAGGAGTAGGCAGTGGCAGAATGAGGGCTATGTCCTCGTCTGCCGCATAATCCATTTGATACACAAGATACTGCGTGCTGTTTGGCGTTGCGCGAGCAAAGATGTGGGTGTTGGCGAGGCGCGATAGATTTCCGGCAAGAGCGCTCATGAATCGGGTGTACTCCATTTCCACAGCGCGTTCATTTTGAACGTTCTCTGTGTTTGAGGTTGATTTGGTTTCAAGCCCTATTTTTACACCATTCCCGGCGACGGGGCAATGTTCGATCCAGCTGCTGTATCGTTCTTGTCAAGCATTCGATCCTGAAAAAGAAAAACCCACCGAAGGAATTTCGGTGGGTTTTTGATTTAGCTGCCCATATCCTTCAAGCGCTGCTGCCATTTTGAAGACAATGTTTTGTAGGTGTCTTCGCTAATCTCTCCATTGGCAAAACGCATGTCGAGATTGTCGAGCATTTGTTGTACTTGTTGTGGGGTTTGGGGCGCTGCCGGCGCAGCCGCGGCGCTGCCACCACCACCACCACCACCGCCTTGTACACTGCTGCTGGCGGGGCTGCGGAGGGCGTCGCCCAACGCGCCTGCCATCATCGCACCCATGCCCAGACCTGCGCCGACTCCAACGCCTGTGCCTGCCGCACCGCCGGGATTTACTGCCGCATCGCCCAGCGCGCGCGCGGCTTTGAATTTCAAATAGGCGTCCATGTTGCCGATTGCGCCCATTGCCGCGCGTTCGTCAATGGCTTTGGATGTCTCTTCGGTGGGTGTGATCGCCGTGACATAGAATTGGAGCAGCGCGAGACCGAGCGCGGCAAAGTCATCGGCAAGGTTCGCTTTGGCGCCCGCGCTGACTTCACTGTAAAGCGAGGGCAAATCGAGCAGGGATTTGCCTTGAGTGCCGAGCAAATCCGCGAATTTGGAAACAATGATGCTCCGCAAATAATCTGCGATCTGGTCGGTGGTAAAGATGCCCTGCTGACCCACAATGACGTTGACAAACATTTGTGGGTCCTTGACCTGATAGGCATAGGAACCAAACGCGCGCAGACGAGCCATGCCGAATTCGGGATCGCGAAAGGCAATCGGTTCCGGTGTGCCCCATTTTTGGTCGAGGAACTGCCGCATGTTGACAAACACAACTTCGGCAGGAAAAGGCGAGGTGCCGCCGGTGACCCAACCGACCATTGCCGAAATGATCGGCAGATTGGCGGTCGTGATGGTATGACGGCCCGGTCCGAGGACATCGAGCGCTTTGCCGTCCCGGAAGAAAACGGCAGTCTGGCTTTCGCGAACGATCACCTGAGAGCCGAGTCGAAAATCGCCGGGACCACCCGGCGGCTCGCGATGGACGATTTCTTTGCCGGTTTCGTCGAGAAATTGGACTACATCAATGACACGTGCCATAAAACCTCCAATGCTGAGGACTGTGGTTGCGGGGACTGAGTCAATCCGATTTTACCATAATTCAGAGGGCGAAGCATAGAATTATGCTTCGCCCGTTGATCAAGCGCAGTCAGTTCATTTGCCCATTTTGGCTTTGAGCGCGGCGAGCTGCGATTCGACCTGCGAGTCAGCGCCGAGCTGCGCCAATTCGTCGTCCACCGAGGTTTTGCTTTCGGCAACTTCTTCATCGGCTTGGGCGCGCGCTTCCTGTTCGCGGATTTTGCGTTCCATGCGCTCCAATTCCGAAGAGTAATCCGCCGTGTTGGCAGTGGTAACCACTTTGGTCATCTTGCTCTTGGCTTGTGCCGCGCGAGCGCGGGCGATCAGATTGTCTTTGTTGCGGCGCGCCTCGTCATATTTGGACTTGAGCAGCTCGCGTTTGGATTTGAGTTCGGTGACAGCGGCGCGCTGGGCTTCCAGCTGCTTGGCATAGATGACCGCTTGCTCGTTGTAATCGTTGGCGCGCACAATGGCTTCGCGGGCGAGATCGTCGCGGTCTTTGGAAACGGCGAGCTCGGCTTTGGATTCCCAAGCTTGGGCGTTGCGCTGCGCGGACTCGAGATCGCCTTCGAGCATTTTCTGTTGGGCGATTTGGTCTGCGATGTCAGAATCGGCCTGGCGCAGGGCGTCGTTCATGTCACGAATGATTTGATTCAGCATGGCTTCGGGGTCTTCGGCGCCATCCAAAAGGTCATTGATGTTGGCGCGAATGATGTTGCTGATGCGATCGAATACGGAAGGCATAGTCTAGTTCTCCTTTGTGTTTATAGTTTCCGATACAGTTTGACCTCAAAGGGGTCTACCACATCGCCCGCTTGTACGCGGACTTCGGCGCCCCAATCTTCGACATAGAGGCGCGCTCCGCCATCGGCGCTGTAGCGATGATAGTTGACCGAGCCGGTCTGGTTGCCGCTGGCGCCCTCCACCTGAACGTTCGCCGCGCCCTGTTCGGCAAGCGTATAGTTTTTGCCGTTGTAGGTGAGGCTTTCGGGCATGGGAGAAGGAACGCCAAATTGGACTTCGGTCGCGACAGCGAGCTCGTTGTTGGGTCCGACGCGCAGCCATTCTTGATTGTCGCGGTCGCGCAAGAGAAAGGCATGGAATTTGCCCGAGGCGACTGAATAGGTGACGCGTCCCGTAACGAGAAAGTCGGTCTTGTCGTACGAGATTGCATCGTTGATTTTGAGTTGTTCGTACGGGTTGGCTCCGACGGGCGCGGGGACCTGTTTGTCTTTGAGAGCTCCGAGGGGTGAGGCGGACGGCGCAGGTCGTTTGCCGCGCGCGACAAATTCCTCGCGCGCATCGAGGCGCGTGTTCAAGGCGTCGAGCACGTCGCGCAGAGCATAGTATGCCGTTCCCGTGTCCTGCTTCTCGCGCACGGCGGTTTGGACGGTATCGAGCGCGCTGCCCAGCTCGTCCACGCCGCCCGCGAGACTGGCATCGAATTGATAGATCAAGTCGAGGTCGGATTCAAGAATCTGTGCGGCATCGAACCAGCCCGCATAGCCCGTGGGCGCGACGCGCAGACGCGAGATGAATCGCGAGAGCTGTTGGTTGGCGCTTTCCAGGTCCGAGACGACGCCAAGCTGACCATTGCGCACGGCGTCTTGTTGAATCCGTGTCAGGCGCTCACGCTGGGCGATGTACTGGTTGGTGAGGCGTTCGCGCAAAATGCGGTCCGCGTCGCGGCGACGTTCTTTGGATTGGTATCCCGAGTAACCGGGAATTGCGTTTGCAATACTCGTGACGGTGGATTTAAGATCACCCATGAGATTTTCCTTTGCGATGGTTTCTTGTATTGATACGAGTCTGGCACCCGCGCGTTACGCATTGCTGCAACACCGAATTACGCCTTGCCGGGCGACCACCCCTGGGGTGGTTGGGGCGGTGCGGTGGTTTGCGGCGCGTCGGGCGGGATAAAGAGTTCGACCCCGCAGTAGGGGCATTTCACAATGCCCTTGCCGACGATTTCGCGAACGCCGCCGCAGTTTGGGCACTTGTTGCTGCCGACGCGCGATGCATCCTGCGAAAAGAACGTTGCGCTCTTCCAGTCAATATATCCGCTGAACAAACCTTGCTGCACCAGTTCGTAAATATAATTTTGCACCTGCTCACGGCTGAGATGCTGCTCGACCATGATGGTATTGAGCGTGACTTTGCCCTGTGCCTGAATCATTCCCAACAGCCGTTCCTTTTGGCGCACGACTGCGAGCTCTTTTTCCTCGGCGCTGCCGCGGAAAAACAGGTACGCGCCGACTCCGCCAAACAAGAGGAGCGGGATGATGCCAAACGTGCCAATGCCGAGAATCGTGCCTGCTGTGTTGACACTGCCGGACGCGGTGCCCGAGCCGACAAAAAAAGTGACAATGGCGCAGAGCGCGAAACCGATTACGATAAGAATGATGCCGATTGTTTTTCCGCCGCCAATCATGTTTTGATTTGTGATGGATGATTTATGGTTTCCAATTTGCCCGGAACGGTCTTGCGCATCGGCAACCATAAATCAAGAATCAACAATCCTGAATGAGAATTTTCTATCCGAATCCGGATGACCCGCCGCCGCCGCCACCGCCGCCGCCACCGCCGCCGCCGGACCAACCACCGCCACCGCCGCCCGAGCTGGATGGCGCGCTTGTAAAGACCGATGAGGTGGTGTTGAGCATCGAGAACAAGCCATCACTCATCGAGTTAAGCCCGCGAAAACCTGCCGCAGATGCTTGATTGAGCGAAGGCATACGCGCCTCACCGCCGCCCGGGGAGGAAGGACCTGCGGTGTAAACTCCTCCCCCACCTACGGGATGTCCGTGCCCGTAGCCGCCATACGGATAGTACCAGGGCGGGGCAGGGGTATCAACGGCGGCGAACTTGTTGACCCAGCTGGTTTCGAGACCGAACGCGATGGCATAGGGCAGATATTTGTCAAAGAGGTCCTTGGCTTCTGCCACATTTGTGTACTTGTCAATGTTGGCAAGATAGCGTTTGAAGGCATTCCATTTTGCCGTCTCGGTCGAGCCCTTGTCGGTGCGTTTGGGCATGAACTGGGCGAGAATCAACAGCCCTGCGCCCAAGAGACCGAATGAAACGAGCACGCAAACTGCCAATGGAGTAATGTCAACGAGCGCGCCAAACGCGACAAAGCCGATACAGGCAAGCGCAATCAGCGCGGCGACGCCGAGGACGGAAAAGCGTGTGCGCGTGTCTTGCGGGCTGGACTTGAAATAGCCCGCATTGACGGTCTCTTGGTAGATTTCTTTTTTGAGCTGGGGCAGATACTTGTAAAACTTGTTTTTGAGCTCGTCGAGCTCGCGCTCGCGGCGCGAACCAAACAGTTTATCGAGGAGCGTTTTTTCGTATCGGCGCAGTCCGATTTCGTCGCCGCCCACACGTTCAAACGTGAACTCACGGCTAGAGCCGATGCCCAAAAAGCCGGGTTCCGTTCGTTCCGTCATGCGAATGATCCCGCGGCGCGCAAGATCCACGATCGTGGCGACAATGTCCTGCATGTCGGCGCGTTCGTCAATCAATACGCCTGCAATTGCGGGTGGTTCATTGCTCGGAGGTGTGGGATAAAATTCGGCGACCACCCCCGCAGGGCGGTCGCGCCCGGTGGTGTACCACAAGAGATAAAGCCCCAAACCGCCCCCAATCAGCGCGAGGGCAGAGATGACGAGCGCGGCAAAGTTATAGAGCGGCTCCGAGGCGCGTCGGAAATCGTCCGCCTGCTGCCAGGCAGGGGCGGTTGCGGTGACAATGCCGTGCGGAAATTGAGCGCGCAATTCCCATTCGTCCCCCGCCGAGAAATTCTGACCCGTAAAAACGACTGTGTTGCCGTCGGAAACATTCGCATCCTGTTTATTTTCGGCGCCGTTGCGATAGGTTGTGGCTTGGATCTGGTCCGGGGTTGGGTTGCCGGGAATATGAAGCGTGACCGTGGAAGCGTCAATGTCGTATTGGCGGTCGCTCTCGATAAACTTCCAAAAGAATTGGTCGCCTTCGGGATAGACGCGCAGAGCGCCATAGACCAGATATTTGAGATTAAAAGTGCGGGTCTGATCGGTAGTGGGAGGAAAAAACCATTTTACACATGCCTGGTTGTCTTCGGTGTAAGTATAGTAGGTATTGGGGGCTTCGGTCGAGATTGCCGAATATTCGCGCCCGTCTTCGCTGATGACCCAATCGCCGCCAATGTGGTCCAGGCGGTCCTGGGGGATGCAGCGAAACGCAAAGCGAAAAGGTCCGCCATCGAAACGCACGACCCAGGTTTCATCAAATTCGAATGTGCCGTCAGACTGGCGAATGGTGACGTCAGCGTTGCGCTGTTCGACCGTGACAGAACGGCTCTGGGCGAGCGCGAGCGAGCCCGAAAACATAAAGAGAACGAGGCAAGCAGCAGATAACCAAAGAGATTTACGCAGGGTTCGAATCACAGCACGACTCCGTTTGAGTTTCAGTTTTTATTATATGGCAATAGTGCGCGATGTGACAAGGACAATTTCTTTAGATTTACGTCACGACGAGGGAAAAGTAACGGACGCGGGAACGTCAATAGGCGCCGCGAGCGGTAAGCAGGGCGGGAATGGTCTTGATGAGAATCCACAAGTCCAGCCAAGGGGACCAGTTCTCGATATAGTAAAGGTCGAGCATCACCATCTCGTCAAAAGTGAGTTCGCTGCGCCCGCTGACTTGCCAAAGTCCGGTGACGCCGGGGGCGACATCGAGACGTCGTTTGTGCCATTCTTCATACTGGGCAACTTCGTTGGGCAGGGGCGGGCGCGGACCGACAAGGGACATGTCACCGCGCAGGACATTCAAGACCTGTGGAAATTCGTCAAATGAGGTCCGGCGCAGCCATTTGCCGACGGGGGTCATGCGCGGGTCGTTGCGAATTTTGAACAGCGGTCCGGACGCCTCGTTCAGGTGTTGAAGACTCTCTTGTTCGTCGTCAGCGCCGACGCGCATGGTGCGGAATTTGTATGCTGTAAAGAGCTTGCCCCCGCGCCCGACGCGCTGCTGCTTGAAGATGACGGGACCCTCGGATGTGCTCTTGATGAGCAGGGCAATGACGCCCATCGGTATGAGCAGCAGGACAAAAATCATGATGGAAAGCAGCACATCCATGACGCGTTTGGTCGAGAGCGCGCCGACGCTGATGGAAGCATCTTTGACGCCAATCAAGGGGATGCCGCCCACGGCGTCAACGGCGATCTTGGAGAGCGAAAGCTGAAACAGATCGGGGACAATTTTTACGCGCGCCCCTGTCGTTTCGGCATCCACCATAATCCGAACAATTTTGTCCCGCGCGTGCCAGGGCAGGGTGATGATGATTTCGTCTATTTTGTGTTGGCGCAGGATACGGGGCAGTTGGTCAGTGCCGCCCAGGAGCTGAAAATTGCCAATGACTGCTTTGGTCGGGTCATCGTCCACGAACCCCTCGATGTGATAGCCCAAATCCGGCTGGGCAAGCACATTACGCATGATCGCGCGTCCGATTTCGCCGGCGCCAATAATGAGCGCGTGGTCCACGCCGATGCCGCGCTGACGCAGGCGTCCCAGCACCATGCGGGTAATGACACGCGACAAGGTCAACAGGATCACGATGAGGATTCCGGCGTAGAGATAGATGAGACGCGAGTAAAACTGGGGTCGAAAAAAGAAAAAGATAAAGACAAGAAAGACTATGCCCGTGAATGTAGCGGTGATCAGACTGTAGAGTTCTTCGAGCCAGGAGCGCCCGCGCACATAGTTGTAAATGCCCTCGATGCGATAGATGAGCAAGAGAAAGAGACTTAGGAGCAGACTGATCGGGATATATTCGGTATACGCCACATAATTGGCTTCGGCTACGGTGATCGGAAAGCGAAACTCGTAGCGGATGATATAGGCAAGCCAAAACGCGGCATTGATTAGCACAAAATCAATGCCGACTTGCAGAATCATCAGGGTTTGAGCGTGGCGTTTCATTTCATCAATTCCAGCGACGCGGTTTTGAACGCCGGTACAGGTTCCGGCAAGCCGAGCGCGCGGCGGTAGGAACGAGCAGTGACCTGGGCGGTGCGTGCCCACGTAAATTGGCGCGCGCGCTCAAGCCCGCGGGCGCGTAACTCGAGCCGGAGGTCGGTGTCATTCAAGATTCGTACAAGCGCGTCTGCAATTTGCTCCGGCGATTGAGGGTCAATCAAGAGCGCGGCATCCCCCACCGCCTCGGGCAGAGAAGAGACGTTCGAAGTAATCACCGGCGTTCCACTAGCAAGCGCTTCGAGCGCGGGCATCCCGAATCCCTCGTATTGTGAGGGATAGACAAAGGCGTCGGCGGCGTGATACCAGAGCGGCAGGTCCTCGTGCGGGACAAAGCCCGGAAAAAGAACATGGTCCGTCATGTCGGTTGCTTGAAGAACGCGCGGGATTTCCTCGTCCATCCAGCCGCGCCCGCCCGCGAGCACAAGTTTGTATGCGACGCGGGTGCGTCCCTGAAGCTTGGCAAACGCGCGAATGAGCGATGGGATATTCTTGCGCGGCTCGCGCGTGCCGAGAAACAAGACAAAATGGTCGGGAAGTTTTTTTAGGCGGCGAAATTGTGCGATGGCTTCCGGAGAGATGGGTCTGGAGAATAGTTCGTCTACCCCCGGGACGGCGACATCAATCTTGTCCGGTTCGAGTTTGAGCAACCGGACGGCATCACGCTTGGCGCTCTCGGAGATAGTGATGAGCCGTTCGGCGCGCCGCGCCGAGAATCGAGTGCCCCATCGCAAATAAAGTCGGTGAAACGGACGAAAATATTCGGGATAAAGATAGAAACTCAGATCGTATAATGTGACAATCGTCCTGGTGCGATTGAGCAAAGGCGAGACATAGGCGAGTGAGTGGAGTAGTGAATAATTTTTCTGCAAGAGGTTGAGCGCAAAAACAGTTTGTTCCCAGAAAATCCGAGCTAACGGTTTGTGGACTGGCAGGCGAGTCGTGCGAATGGTTACGTCAGGCAAAAGAGTGGGTGCGAGCGGTTCCGTCGCATAAACATCGAGTTGAAATTCGTTGGCGGCCGGGGGGAGTTCGCGCAAGAGATGGACCATGTAGCGCGCGATTCCCGCGGAACGATAGCCCTCATTGATTCGTAACAGTTGCGCATTGAGGGCGGCGCGGGGGCGTTCAACTTGCATTTGGGTTATTATAACAGAAATCGGCGGGAGACTGGGGAATTGTGAGCAGAGAACCGGAGACACTAGAGAATTGGAGACATTTTTTAAAGATCCGTTCAAAAACACCGTCGGCTGCCAATCACTGGACGTCAAGGTATTCGAGGCGGCGTACTTGGCGCTGTCTGCGCGCCGGGCCACGCGTCTGCATGATAGGTCCAGCACCCTTTCCATATATCAAGCGTTTTTCGCCCCAACAACAGGTCGAACGACGTGCTCATCTGATTTTGGATGAGTGCTCCGACTTGGTCGTCGTCAAATCCCCTTGACCACCCACCATACTTGAATCCGTTACTGGTATCTTCCTCCGGTCCGCTGGGTGTTTGTATGACACCGTCAAGGGAGATATGTTCCTTTTTTAGCTGTGCATCAACTATGTCATACACAGCTCCGCAACCAAGGATTGATAAAGATTGTAAGTGTCATCCACGACGCGTTGTTGGGAATAAAGCGCGAGTGCGCGAGTCCGGCCTCGCGCCGCGAGGTCGGACCGTCGAGCCGGATCCGAACAGAGCACGTTGAGCGCACCCGTTAACACTGCGGGATCGTTCTCAGGAACGATGATGCCGGCATCCCCAATCACATTCGGGATTTCGCCCGAATCGGAACCGACGACGGGGACGCCGCAGGCCATTGCTTCCATGATGACGCGCCCGAATTGTTCTTTCCAATTCGGGCGCGTCAATGAAGGCACAACGAGAATGTCCAGCGAGTTGTAAAACCCGGGCATTTGGTCAGAAGCAGTCCACGGCGCAAATTGAACGCGGTCGGCGATGCCGAGTTCGCGCGCAAGATTTGGGAGTGAATCGGAAAGGGGTCCACTGCCGAGGATTTTTAGCTGCCAATCGCCCTGCAACGGCTGAACGGCGCGCATCAAGACCTGAATCCCTTTTTCGCGAACAAGTCGTCCGGCATAGCCAATCGTGACGGGTCCGCGCTCGCGCGAGACAGGGGAGGGCGCAAAGGAATCGGGAACACCAAATTGGGGTATCACACACAAAGGTTTGACGAACCCTTTGGCGCGTAGAATTTTTTGCGCTTCCACACTGCCCGCGATCGCAGCGTTTGCATGTTGATAGACATATTTTTCCATCCACGCAAAAGGTGGTGGATAATAGCGTGCGATATTTTGCCACGAAAAAAACAGGATTCGCGCGTTTGGATTCAGATTATGCATCTCGCGCGCGGCAAGGTAGGTCGCCAAATTGTACGGCTCTTCGTCAATGTGCAAGAGGTCGGGTCTGACCTGTGCCAGTATTTCCGGAAGGTTTGGATAGTAATGCAGGTGGAAATGCCCATTGAATCGCATAGGAGCGACAACGAGTTGGTAGCCGTCCGTATGCTTGCGTTCGAGGGGGATGAGGCCGCGTTCGTCACGCCAGGCGGGCGGGACGACAACGGTTAGGTCAAGTCGCGGTTTGGCGGCGAGAGAGGTCAATTTGGTCTGGTATTGACCGACGATGCACGCCTTGGAGAGCATGAGCACACGCATGGGGAACAGATTATAACCGATTCGGCGCGCGCAAGCGAAAAAAGCAGGCAAATCGCGACTGAATTTTAAGGAAATAAAGGGGTGAAGGTCTTGACAAAGCAGGGGGGAGTGCTATAATACGCGACGCCTGTGAGAAATCATCGGCGAAATTACAATCCAATCGCAGGAGGTCAAAGAGAAAAAGTTCGCAGCGCCTAGAATTGGTGCCCGGAAAGTTTCACTTTCCTGATATCTCTTTGTCTCCGCCTGAAGCGATAGAGTAAAGTTTACTCCCGCCAGGGCGATTTTTTTGTCTCCGGGGCAAGAGGGTTTGGCTCGGGGAAGCAGAATCTGCGGTGTCTGCACCTTAACAGTTAAAGAGTGGAAGAGAAAGTGCGAGAGCGCCTGTGTAAGATTCATGTTGGACGTGGTTCGGCATGGATTGGTTGCATACCAGTAACGGTATGCGACAACTTTTGAGTAAAAATG